>NZ_FR894881.1:5993-17453 GCF_000434255.1 Ruminococcus sp. CAG:379
GGGCAAGGGCAATGCCGATGCAGCCGCTGCCGGCGCAAAGATCCAGGATTTTCGGGGCGGATATGCCCTCTGCCGCCCGGAGCGCACATTCCACCAGGGTCTCCGTGTCCTGCCGGGGAATCAGCACGCCGGGCCCCACCCGGAAGGGCAGCCCGTAAAATTCCCACTCCCCCAGCAGATACTGCAAGGGCTCGCCCGCTAGTCGCCGCCGGGTCAGAGCATGCAAAGCGGCAGTCTGTTCCCCGGTCAAAGGCTCCTCCAGCTGCTGCCGGGTCATGAGCCGACAGGATGCCCCCAGCACATGCTCCAGCAGGCACGCCGCCTCAAAATCCGGGCTTTCCAGTCCACCCTCCCGGAGCTGCTGCCGGAGCGCCAACCGGGCTTCCCGGCGGCTTACCACTGATCGTCCGCCAGATCCTGGGGGATGCAGGGAGTGATGGCGGCGATGGCAACTTCAATCTGCTTGTCATCCGGCTCCCGGGTGGTGATCCGCTGCAATTGCAGCCCCGGTGCGGACAGGATCTTGGTAAAGGGATTGGTGTATCTGCCGGCAAGCCGGATGAACTCGTAGGAAATACCCACCACCAGGGGCAGCATCCCCAGACTGCACAGCACACGCTGCCACACCACGAACCGGGCGGGAATGAAGCATGCCGCAAAGATCCCCACGATCAGCACGATAAAGATAAAGCTGGTGCCGCAGCGGGGGTGGAACCGGGTCATTTTTTTCACATGCTCCACCGTCAGGGGCAGATGCGCCTCATAGCAGGCAATGGTCTTATGCTCCGCTCCGTGGTATTCGTATGTACGCCGGATGTCCTTCATGCAGGAGGTTACCGCCATATATCCTACAAATACCGCAATTTTCACAATGCCCTCCGCAATGCTCCGGACAATGTGGTTGTCGGTCAGAGGATCGATCAGTCCCACCACCCACTTGGGCAGGTACAGAAACAGCAGGAAGGCGAACACCGTGCTGATCAATGCGCTGACCACCATCAGAGCCTTCATGAATTTCTCTCCCAGGTGATCCGTCAGCCATTGCTCAAACCGGTTCAGCTCCTCCTCCTCGTCGTCGTCCTCCACCTGCTTTTCGGCGGATTTCATCAGACACCGGTACCCGTCCTTCATGGACAGCACAAAGTTGACACATC
Organism: Ruminococcus sp. CAG:379; assembly: GCF_000434255.1. Lineage (NCBI taxonomy): Bacteria > Bacillati > Bacillota > Clostridia > Eubacteriales > Oscillospiraceae > Ruminococcus > Ruminococcus sp. CAG:379. Next base: position 7,148 of record NZ_FR894881.1, read on the forward strand.
CCCGCACCAGGGGCACACGCCGGTACCAGGGGGGATTCTTGCCGTTTTTCTCCTCCCAGATTTCTACGTCAATGGTGCCGTCCGGCAGGCGGCACGCCATAGCTCCCTTCAGGGGGCCTTTCATCATCACGCCTTCGATCAGCGCCTGTCCGCCGATCTTGCTTTTGTGCAGCGCCTTCTGCGCCTTTGTTTCCTCTGCCATAGCTGCTCCTTTTACGCTTTCCCATGCCCGGCGGCGGGAATGTCAATGGTCACCGTGGTGCCCACGCCCTCCGCACTGGCGATCTCCAGCCTGCCCCCATGCTGCCGGATGATTTCGTCCGCCACTCCAAGCCCGATGCCGGATCCCCGGCGGCTGTGGTTGGCTTTGTAGAATTTGGTTTTGATCTTGGGAAGATCCGAGGCTTTGATGCCTACCCCCTGATCCTCCACCACAATGCACACCGTTTTCCCCTCGTCCTTCTGGGTGGCGGTGATCTGTACCTTGCCCCCCGGGTTGGAGTATTTGATGGCATTGTCGATGATATTGATAAACACCTGCCGGATCCGGTTCTTGTCCCCGTATACGATGGGCAGAAACTCCGGCTCATTGTAGAGAATTTCGATATGCTCCCGTCTTGCACGCTCCGTGTAGATGAGCACCGCCTCTCCCAGCTCCGCCAGCACGTCCATTTTGTCCATCTGCATGGTGAAATGGCCGCTCTGCATCCGGGAAAAGTCCAGAAGCTCCTCCACCATCCGGGAAAGCCGCTCGGTTTCGTTGGTGATGACCCGGATGCCCTTGTGCATGGTTTCCATATCCCCTCCGGCGTTCAGGGTCTCCGCCCAGCCCTTGATGGCGGTCAGCGGCGTCCGCAGCTCGTGGGATACGGAGGAAATGAACTCGTTTTTCATGGTCTCCGTGGCGGAAAGCTCGTCCGCCATATGGTTGATGGCGGTACAGAGATCCCCGATCTCGTCCTTGCTGGAGGCGGCGATCCGCACGGAGAAATCCCCCTTTGCGAATTTTTCCGCCGTGGCGCTGATCTGCCGGATGGGGAACACGATGGAGCGGATAAAGTACATGCCGGACAGAGCAAGCAGCAGGAACACCCCGATGCACAGCAGGGTCATGGCAACGGAAAAGGTGAGGATGTTGGCGTCGATCTCCGTCAGGGAGATGACCATCCGCACAGCGGTGTACTCGTCGGACAGATCCTCAATGGGATAGGTCACCGCCATCACATGCTCCCCGCTGCGGAGCCTGCCTACCGTGTAGCTGTAGGCGTTCCGATCCCCCTCCATCGCCATATCATAGTCCGGCATGCTGACCCGTTCGTCCGGAGAGAAGCCGGAGGAGGTCAGAACCACATGCCCCCGGACGTCAATGGCCATCAGCTCGATCTTGTCCTTGTCGCTGAAGTTCTCCAGGGTATTCCGGATCTCTGCGGAAAAGCTGGCGGGGCTGTCCTCCGCATACCGGCTCAGAACGCCGGATACCGCATTCATTTTCGACAGCAGGTACTGCTGTGCGCCGCCGTAGTAGTAATTCTGGATGGCGTAAATGAACCCCAGCTCCACCGTCAGCAGCACCAGCAGCACCACGCACAGATTGTTCAGGATCCATCGCTTGGTGATGGTTTGCCTTGCCATGTTACATTCCCCCGGCAGCGCCCTCAGGCGTCATTCCACTTGTAGCCGTAGCCCCAGATGGTGATGATGTACTGGGGGTTGGAGGGCTCATCCTCGATCTTCATGCGGATCCGCCGGATGTTCACGTCCACGATCTTGTCGTCTCCGAAGTAGCTGTCCCCCCAGATGTGGCTGAGAATGCTGGAGCGATCCAGGGCGGTGTTCTTGTTGTTCATAAAATACTCCAGGATCTGGTATTCCACCTGGGTCAGATCCACCGGCTTGCCGTTTTTGGACACGGTGCGGCTCTTGAGGTTCAGCAGGAAGGGGCCGGATTCGATCACCGGGTTGTTTTCGTTCTTGATGAAGCTCATGCACACCCGCCGGTAAATGGCGTCCACCCGGGCGGTCAGCTCCGAGGGGGAAAAGGGCTTGGTGATGTAATCGTCCGCCCCGATCATCAGACCGCTGACCTTGTCCATTTCCTGCGCCTTGGCGGTGAGCATAATGATCCCCAGGGTGGAGCTGCGCTCCCGCAGCTTCTTGCAGACGGTGAATCCGTCGATGCCGGGCATCATAATGTCCAGCAGCACAATATCGAAGTTTCCATGCTCTGCGTCAAAGGTTTTCAGGGCTTCTTCGCCGCAGTTTACGTCGGTTACATCGTAGCCGGCACGCTTGAGGTTGATGACCACGAAATCACGGATCACATCCTCGTCCTCGCATACAAGAATTCGTTTCAAGTTCCGGTTCCTTCCTTTCTGCATTGTGATTAGGCGTGAAACAGCAGGATTGCTTCACTGACGGTAAGTCCCAGGGGATCCGTCGTTTCCGGCACCTGCGCCAGGTATCGGAGTCCGTTTTTGGAGCAAAGCAGGATATAGCTGTTGTCCAGCCGATCCTGAAGGGTGTCGGCGCTGTCGGTGATGCACAGCCGCAGCAGAGGCAGGGTACTGTCCTCCAGGCTCCTGCCCAGCTTGTAAAACACCAGCTCCTCCGCCAGAGCGTCCTGCTTGACCGTCACCTTCCGTTCCCACCGCCGGGGCAGGACAAAGGAGAACTGCTGATCCGGGCTGTAGTAGCCGGAGCATTTGCGCATCAGGCTGCCGCCCCGGCACTCGTACCAGCTGGTCATCCGGATCTGCTCGCTTTCCGTGGTGTCCGTATATCCGGGGAACAGGGTGTTTACCGGGATCTCCGCAATGCCGTCCCCGTCCAGGTCACAGGTCAGATACCCGCTTTGCCGGCTGGTACGGATGCCGGAGTCCCCATCGGTGTATACCAGGGTGAGCACCCCCTCCTGCATGGTCAGCGCCTGGGTCTGAATGGTGGAGGAGCCGGTCATGCCGTCCAGCCACACACAGGGGATCCCATCCGCCGTATTTCCGTACAGAAGATTTGCAAAGTCCGTAAAGCCCTCGTTCAGTGCTGTCCGGGATTCGTAATAGCTGCCGTCCCGGGCAAGCACATAGGTGACGGCACGGGCGGACTGGGACACGGTCTGCCCACAGACGATCAGCAGCTCGTTTTCCCCGTTCTGATCCAGGTCGCATACATCCGCCAGGGAGTAGCTGCTGTTCAGAGTCTCCGTCAGCGCCCCGTCCCGGTAGTCGTATACGCTGAGCACCCGTTCCCCCCGGTTCACCATGCTGTAGCCCACGATGATGTTGGTGCGGCTGTTGCTGCCCAGCCGGGAGATCATGACCTTTTCCACCTCGGCGCCCCCTGCCGCCAGATCATACACCGATCGCCAACTGCCGTTGATCTGATCCAGCACATTGAGCCGCAGGGCGTTCTCCTCGCTTTGCAGCAGGTTTTTTTCGTAAAATACCAGAGCCTCATCCTCTCCGTCTCCGTCAATATCGCTGACGATAAAAGCGGACAGGTAGTCCCCGGTCTTGGGATATTTCAGACTGATGTTGCTGCCTGCCGCCCGGCGAAGTGCTTCATAGATCTGCTCCTGCTCCACGCTGAGCTTCGGGGGGGACAGCAGTCCGTCAATGCTGGTGCTGAAGGTGCAGCCGGACAGCAGCGTCACCGCCGCCGTGCAGGCTGCAAGCAGCCGTGCTTTCATGGGCTTCCCTCCGGTTTAGTCCCGATCGTCCAGCGGCACATAGGCACGCTCCTTGGCGATGGCCTTGTATGCGGGGCGGATGATCCGCTTGCCGGTGATGGTCTCCTCCATCCGATGGGCTGCCCATCCGGCGATCCGGGAAATGGCGAACATGGGCGTGTACAGATCTGCCGGGATCCCCAGCATTTTGTACACCAATCCGGAGTACATGTCCACGTTGGCGCAGATGGCTTTGTCACTGGCCTTGAAATCACGGAAGATCTCCGGGGTCAGCCGCTCAATGGTGTCCAGCAGCCGGAACTCCGCCTCGATATCCTTGCCGTGGGCAAGCTCCATTGCCTTGCGCTTGAGGATCACCTCTCTGGGGTCGGACAGGGTGTATACCGCATGCCCCATACCGTAGATCAGACCGGAGCCGTCCCCGGCTTCCTTCCGCAGGATCTTCCGCATATGGTCGGCCACCTGCCCCTCGTCCTCCCAGTTCTTCACGTTTTCCTTGAAGGAATCCAGCATCTGCATCACCTTGATGTTGGCACCGCCGTGCCGGGGGCCCTTCAGCGCCCCGATGGCTGCCGCATAGGCGGAGTAGGCGTCCGTGCCGGAGGAGGTCAGTACCCGGCAGGTAAAGGTGGAGTTGTTGCCGCCGCCGTGCTCTGCATGCAGGGTCATGAGCGTATCCAGCAGATGGGCTTCCGCATCCGTATACTGCCGGTCGTTCCGCAGCAGGGACAGCACAGTCTGGGCGGTGTTTTCCTCCGGTCGCAGGGGATGCATGATCATGCTCTCTCCGTCAAAGTGGCTGCGCTTGACCTGGTATGCGGATGCCATGATTACCGGCAGCTTTGCCACCAGGCTGATGGCGGTGCGCAGCTCGTTTTCAATGCTCTTGGTTTCGCACTCCGCATCGTAGGAATACAGCGCCAGCACGGAACGTGCCATCTTGTTCATGATGTTGTTGGAGGGCGCCTTGAGGATCATGTCCACCACGAAATTCTCCGGCAGGGGCCGGCAGGCGGACAGATGCCGGGTAAAGGCGTCCAGCTCCTGCCGGTTGGGCAGATCCCCCAGCAGCAGCAGGTATACGGTTTCCTCAAAGCCGAAGCGCCCCTCCTGCTCCGCATGGGACACCAGGTCATTGATCTGATAGCCCCGGTAGATCAGCTCGCCGGGAATGGGGTCGATTTCCCCTTCGTTGACCACATAGCCGTGTACGTTGCAGATCTTGGTGATCCCGGCAATGACACCGGTGCCGTCGCTGCGGCGCAGACCACGCTTCACGTGGAATTTCTCGTACAACTGGGGATCAATCCGGGAGCCGGCGATCAGCTTGTCACACAGGGGCTTGAGATTCATCATATTTTCGTTCTGCTGGTTCATGGGATTCCGCCTTTCTGTACCGGCGGTACGCACAGGGACAGCCTGTCCGCCGGACTCGCATTCATAGGCGTCTGCGGGTTCTATACGCTAGCCTACACTTATATTTTATTATACTATAGCCCGGATTGCTTGTCAATGGGTCATTCCATGAAATGCCGATGAAACCGGGGTTTGACAAGGGGTATGTCCAAAGCGTATAATAGGAAGCAGCAAAGGATACGGAAAGGGGTGGGCGTATGCCCGGATTACAGATGGCGGCGTGGATCGCCGCAGGGCTTGTGGGCTTGTTCCTGCTGCTCTGGATGGGCAACCGGTGCGCCAAGCACCGGGGCAGGGTGGGAGAACGGATGGTGGCGGCACAGCTACGCCGGTTTGCCCGGAAGCATGGGGGAAAGGTGTGCAGCAACGTGTACCTGCCCCTGTATGCGGGCACCTGCGAGATCGACCACCTGCTGTTCGGCAGCTTCGGGGTGCTGGTGGTGGAAACCAAGCATGTGGGCGGCGAGATCTCCGGCAACGGCAGTCAACTGCGGCAGGTGATGGGAAGCAAGACCCACCAGCTATACAATCCCCAACTGCAAAACAAGACCCATGTGGACAATGTGCGGCATCATCTGCGGAAGGCGGGGCTGGAACGGATCCCGGTGCAGGGACTGGTGGTGTTCTCCAATCCCCGGGCGGTGCTGCATACCCAGGCAGGGATCCCCCTGTCCCGGCTCCAGGATACCCTGTGCAGACTGCCGGATGCCCGTCAGCCCTGGAAGCAGGCATACGCCGCTCTCCGGGCGGTGCAGGTGCGCAATCCCCTGCGGCAGCTGTGGCACGACTGGAAGCCCCATCGGAAAAAGCGGTAACAGAAAACGGATCCGGAATATTCCGGATCCGTTTTTTGATGCCTTACATTACTTTGTCTTGCGCTTTGCACGGCGCTTGGTGATGTATTCCGCCTGTGCCTGCCGACGGGCTGCAACCGCTGCCAGCAGCGCCTTGTTGTGCTTGTGGTCGTACAGCCCCAGCCCTACGCATGCGGCGATGCCAAGGAGCATCAGCACAAGACCCTGGGTAAAGCCGTTGGGCAGGAAGCTCATTTCCACCTCGTGGGTACCGGGGGAAAGCTGTACGCCGATCATGGCGTTGAACAGCACGATGGGTTCCACCTTCTTGCCGTCCACCTTTACAGTCCAGCCCTCCTCGTAGGGGATGGAGGTCATCATCACCTGACCCTCCTGGGCGGTGATGGTACCCTTGAACCAGCGCTCGCTGTGGTCGGTGATCTCCCACTGCTGCTGCTTGAGCTTTGCAATGTCCTCCTCAAACTTTGCCTGGTTGAAGTGGTAGAAGAATGCGTTCTGGAAGATGGTGTATTCCTTGGTGACGGTCATCCGGATGGTGAACTCCTGTCCTGCCGGCAGAGAGCCAAGACTGACGATCCGGTAATCGTCCCCTTCAAAGTAATAGGTGAGGAATTCTCCGTCCAGGAACTCGCCCTCCTTGTTCCAGAAGGGACTGTACCACAGGTTCACCTGCCGCTGATTCTCGGTCTTGAAGAAGAAGTAGATGGGATCATCGGACAGCGCCTTGAACTTCATGTCGATGGTGTGATCCCCCTCGCCGCTGACATCGTAGCAGGTCTGCACACCGTAGGGACGGGCGGTCAGATTGTTGAGGATTGGCTCCCCCTCCTGGGGAATGGGGTAGAAGTATTCGGTGTTTCCGGTGATGGCACCGGTGGTGGGATCGAAGGTGGTGCTGCCGCAAATGGTGCTCATCATCACGTTCTGGCTGTTGAAGGGGTTGTCGTTGCCAAGACCGGTGATCCGGCGGGCGGTGTTGCTGACCATGTAGCCGATGGACATGGCGTTGGGGTTTTCGTAAACCGTCACCAGCTGTTCCTTCTGATCCTGCTTCTTGCACATCTGGCTGAATACCTCATGGTAGCCTTCGTTCACGTTGTCGGACTGATCCAGCACATACTTGATGCCCAGCAGACTGTCGGAAATGGGAGTGGACCCGTTGTACTTGGTGTAGTAGCTGTGGCAGGTGTAGCCCATTGCCTCGATGAACTTGATGATCCGGGTGTTCATAACGGAGCTGGAGTGGGTGATGCCCCGCAGCCCGAACGCCAGGTCATCGTTCACCATCCGGTGGTAGGTCTTGTCTGCCCGGTAGAAGGATTTGTCGTAGTCGTAGAGCCGGTCGGTGATCTCCCTGCCGCTCTGGATGTAGGAAATATAGGTGCGGCGCTCGGAGTATGCCACTTCCTTGTCGGTGGATTTCATGGTATCCAGGGCATTGTAAGTCAGCTCGCCGCCGATCAGCAGCATCATGAGGATGGGCAGCACCTTTTTGCTGTTCTTTTTCTGCTGGATGAACAGCAGGATGGTGTAAGCCCCAAACAGACCCACGGATACCCAGATGGCGCCCTTGGTATCCAGATAATCAAATTCCCCATGCTTGTTCTTCTCGTACAGCACCAGCATCAGGAACATGAACCACACAAAGAAGCTGCCGTAAATGGCGGCGGGCTTGGTTTCCTTCAGCTCCTTGAACGCCATGGCAGCCATGGTGAGGATCACGAAGGAGAAAATGAAGGAGTACCGGAAGGGCAGCCAGTTGGGCATCTGTCCGCCGTGCCACATCATATCCACGGGACGGATGTACATGCTGGTGAACAGTGCCGCTGCCAACAGGCCCATGCCGATCTTCTTGCGCAGGGGGATCTTGCTGTTCAGGAAGAACAGGGGCAGCAGCAGGGCGGTGATCAGACCGCAGTAGATCTCCGGCATACCCTGGACGTTGACGGAATTGTACTGTGCCACAGAGGCGATCTGGGCAAAGAAGTCAATGGGGGTAAACTGGAGCTTGAAGGAGTAATCCGGGTTGGCGGTAAAATTGAATTTACCAAGCGCCAGTGCGTTGTATATCGGCAGAATCAGTACCGCCGCCATCATCAGAGCCACCACCGTGCACAGGAACATCCGCAGGATGCTGTAGCCGTATGCCTTCAGATCCTTGCTCTTCATGCGGAAATGCTTGAGCTTGTCGGAGCCGACAAACAGGTAGTAGGCGAAGTACAGGGCGGTGAAGATGCAGATCATGAAGCCGATGTAGAAGTTTGCAAAGCACATCAGCGCCAGTGGGATGATGTAGTTGATCTTTCTGCCGTCGTCGATCAGATACTCCACGCCCAGGCAGATCAGGGGCAGGAACACCAGACCGTCCAGCCACATGGGGTCGATCAGCTGGGTGATGGCATACGCCATCATGGCGTACATCATGGAGAACAGCAGGGCGTGCAGAGGCTTCAGCTTCCGGGATTTTTGCAGGAAGTAGCAGAAGGTGACCGCTGCGGTGCCCAGCTTGCAAAGCTGCATGATGAGCAGACTGCCCAGGATCATGGTGCGGGGCAGGAGAATGACAATCAGAGTAAAGGGACTTGCCAGATAGTAGCCGATGATACCGAAGAACTCACCGGACAGGTTCCGGGACCAGTTGTAGAAAATACTGCCGTCCCCCCAGAACGCATCCCGGATGGCTTCAAAGTAGTACACATACTGTCCGTTCAGATCCAGGCACAGAACCGATTCCGGGCCAAAGGGATACATGCCGAACAGGGCATATGCCAGATAGGTCAGTGCCACGGGAATGAAGAACGCCAGGATGTAGATATAATTCCGGGCGCACCAGCACTGGAGCCGCTCAAAGAACCTGATCTTGCCCAGAGGGGGCAGCTTGACCTGGGTCTTGGGAGCAGCCTTCATGGGCTTGTCCCCCTGGGTCTGCTCCGGCTGGGGCGCAGCCTGTGCCTGGGCTTCCGCCTTTGGCTCTGCCTGTGCTGCCAGGTCAGCCTCCGGAGCGGTCACTGCCTTTGGCTCTGCCTGGGGCGCATGCTGCTTGGCAGCCATCTGCTTGCGCTTTGCCTTGGATGGTTTGGATGACATGATGATCCTCCTTCTTTGTTATGGGCGCATACTGCACCCGAATTTCCATATACTTTTCTATTATACACGATGCCAGTGCTTTTTTCAACCCTTCCGGTGAATTTTCCGCTGGTTTCTTGCGGTGGGAGCAAAAGTATGCTATACTAAGTTTATATGTACAAAAGGAGGAGTGGCTTTGCAGAGAAAACAACTGATCGGCCTGGGTATGGTTGGTCTGGGCGGACTGCTGATGTACGGGCTGTTACGCTGGCAGCCGGAGGGCGTATTCGGGTTTCTGCTGATGCTGACCGGGGCATTGCTGCTGGTGCTGGGGGCGGGCATGTGGGTGCTGACGCCCGGTCCGGCCCATGCAGAGCCGGACCCCTCCTTACAGGAATCCCCCTCCCGTCCCTGGATCTCCTGGGGCATCGCCCTGGTGTGTCTTGGCGTGTTCCTTGCAGTACAGCAGTACCCCAAGCTGCCTGCTGCCCTGGGGCTTCGTGTCGGATCCATCCGTGCCGGGGAATACTGGCGATTCGTGACCTACGGCTTTACCCACCGGAGATGGATGCACCTGGCAGGAAATCTGCTGTCTTTGCTGATATTGGGCACAAGGCTGGAAAACCAGTACGGCAGGCTCCGGTTCTGCATGGTCTATCTGCTGGGGATGCTGGGCGGCGGCTTTGCCTTTCTGGCATTTGACGGGGTAGGTACCTGCATCGGGGCAAGCGGCGCTTTGTACGGAGTCATGGGGTTTTTGCTTTCCGTCGGCATCGCAGACCGGGCAATGATGGGGCGCTTTCTGTACGAGTATCTGATCCCCCTGGCATTGGTAGGGGCGGCGGAAAGCCTGTTTTCTCCGGGGGTGTCCGGCTGGTGCCATGCGGGCGGCTTCCTGCCGGGGCTTCTGTTCGGGCTGGGCTATCTGCTGCACCGGGCGCTGTCATCAAAGTGAAAGGTCGTATCAAACAATGGAAACACAAAACCGCACCTGGCTGAGTCACAGTCTGTTTTCCGCCCGGTGCTTCTGTAAATGGGCGCTGCTGGGGCTTGCCATGGGCGGCGTGGTCGGTCTGGTGGGCACCGGCTTCTCCTGGGCGGTGGATTCCGTGACCGCACTGCGGCAGGTACATAGCTGGCTGCTGTATCTGCTGCCTGTGGCAGGGGTGCTGATCGTGGGATTGTACCACCTGTTTGGCATCTACACGGACAAGGGTACCAATCTGGTGCTGCTGGCAGTCCGGGAGCACGGGAAAATGGATCTGCGGAATATGATCTGCATCTTCACCGCCTCCGTGCTGACCCATTTATGCGGCGGCTCCAG
>NZ_FR894881.1:17494-20169 GCF_000434255.1 Ruminococcus sp. CAG:379
CTCCAGATCGGCGGCAGCATGGGCGCCACCTTCTCCAAGGTGCTGAAGCTGGACGAGGCGGACAGCCGGATTCTGGTGATGTCCGGCATGAGCGCCTGCTTCGCCGCTCTGTTCGGCACTCCCGTATCCGCCGCCTTTTTCGCCATGGAGGTCATCAGCATCGGGGTGCTGCACTACTCCGCCCTGCTGCCCTGTATGACCGCCGCCGTCACCGGCAGTGCCGTATCCCGGTTCTTCGGCATGGGTCCCATGTCTCCCCAGGTGCTGGTGCCCGGGTTTAGCTGGCTCTCCTTCGGCAAGGCGGCAGCAGTGGCGCTGGTGTGCGGTCTGCTGAGCTTTGTGTTCTGCGCCGGGATCCACTGGGCGGCAAAGGGTTACCAGCGGTTTCTGAAGAATCCCTACCTGCGGGCAGCAGCAGGCGGCGGACTGGTGGTGCTGTGCAGTCTGCTGCTGGGCACTCGGATGTACAACGGCGCAGGCACGGAAACCATCCTTGCCGCCTTTACCCAACAGCAGGCATGGTATGTATTCCTGTTGAAGCTGCTGCTGACCGCACTGACCCTGGGGGCAGGCTTCAAGGGGGGCGAGATCGTCCCCGTATTCTTCGTGGGCTCCACCTGCGGCAGTGCCCTGTCTGGGCTGCTGGGGCTGGATCCCTCCTTTGCCGCCGCCATTGGCATGATCTCCCTGTTCTGCGGTGTGACCAACTGCCCTCTGACCACCCTGTTCCTCAGCGTGGAGCTGTTCGGCGGGGAGGGCGCTCCCTTCTACGGTGCGGCGGTGGCTGTGGCGTACATTTCCTCCGGGTATGCAGGGCTGTACAGCGAACAAAAGATCCTCTACTCCAAATTCAAGCCCCAGTTCATTGATAAAAAGGTGGGATAATGCGCACTTTGCACAAAAAGTTCACAAAACTGTGTGGAAATTGACACATACTTGTGGTATACTAAAGATGTAGAAAAACCTCTTCCATGATTCTATTTTGTCCCCAATGCGTCCCCTGAAAAACTCCTCACAACCGAAAACGCTCCGCTGTGATAATAACCGCAGCGGAGCGTTTTCATGTAACATATAGGAGAAGATTTTAGATTCTGTGCGGATGGGAAACCGTACAGAATGCATTTGGGGGTCTCCCGGCAGCGAAGCAGTCGGGGTAAACCGCTCCGCCCGAAGCAAACACTGCGGCTTGGGGGTACCGCTGTTGTTCGTATCTCTTCCGGGAACAACTATAGTATAAAAGCCCATTGTGAAAAACAGGTGACAATTTTATGAATTGCGGCGGAAAACCTGCATTTTCCCGTTCTGTCAGAAGGTCATGGTAATGGTCGTGCCCTTATCCAGCTCGCTTTCCAGCGCAAGGGTGGCGCCGTGGTATGCTGCCCCGTGCTTGACGATGGACAGCCCCAGCCCCGTGCCGCCGATCTCCTTGGAATGGCTCTTGTCCACCCGGTAGAACCGCTCGAACACCCGTTCCCGGTCGCTCTGGGGGATGCCGATGCCCGTATCCGCCACGGACAGGAACACCGCTCCCCGGGGATCCCGGCTGACGGTGATATCCACCCTGCCTCCCTCTACGTTATACTTGATGGCGTTGTCGCACAGGTTCAGCACCATTTCATCCAGGATCTGGGGTACGCCGCTGACCGTTTCGTGGCTGCCGTGTACCGCCAGGGTAATATGCTTTTTCGCCGCCTCATGGGCAAGCCGCTCACGGACGGAATCAGCGATTTCCCGGAGATCCACCGGCTCCTTCCCCACGGGAATGGAGTTTTCATCCATCTGGGACAGCTTGATGATATCCCCCACCAGGGTAATGAGCCGCTGTGCCTCAGCGTAAATATTGGAGGCAAAGTGGGTGATATCCTCCGGCTTGGCAAGACCGCTCAGAATGATCTCCGCAAAGCCGGAAATGGAGGTCAGGGGCGTTTTCAGCTCGTGGGATACGTTCGCCGTAAATTCCCGGCGCAGGTTCTCCCGCTGATCCTTTTCCGTCACGTCCAGGATAATCAGCACCGCACCGATGATCTCCTCCTCCTGGTGCACCGGGTTGGCGATCAGATGGTAGTGGCAGTCGTCATGGTTCATGGTGCGCTCGTAATGCTCCCCGGCAATGGAGCGTTCCACCGCATGCCGGAAGCTGCGGCTGGCGTTCAGCTTCAGCACGCTTTGCCCCAGCACGGCATCGTCCGCCCCCAGCAGCCGCAGGGCACTGGTGTTGTAGGACAGCACGTTGGTGTCCCGATCCAGAATCAGAAAGCCCTCCTGCATGTTCTCGGTGATGGCGGCAAATTCCTGCTGCTTCCGGCGCAGCTCCCGGATCTGCTCATCGATCTGCCCGCTCTGGGAGGACAGCCGATCCAACAAAGGGGTCAGCTCCGTGTAGATCTTGGCTTTGTCCGGATGCTCCGGATCCAGCTGGTTGATGGGCCGCACGATGCTCCGGGTCAGCTTGGAAGCAAGGAACAGGGACAGCAGCACCACCGTGACCACAATTAAAATCAGAGGCTTTGCCAATGTGCGCAGCACGCTGATCATGGTAAAGTCCCCGGCAGAGATCCGCAGCACCCTTCCATCCTCCAGCCGCAGGGCATAGTTATACGTCCGCTCCGACAGGGTGGCGGAATACCGGCTGCTTTCTCCGGAGCCGTTTTCCAGTGCCTGCTGCACCTCCTGCC
>NZ_FR894881.1:20183-20336 GCF_000434255.1 Ruminococcus sp. CAG:379
CTGCTGCACCTCCTGCCGCTGACTGTGGTTTTCCGCATGCTCCGTGCCTGCGGAATCGTACAGCACGGTGCCGTCCCGGTCGATGAGGGTGATCCGGCTGGAGGCAGAGGACAGGGAGCGGAGAAACTCCACGCCCCCTGTTTCCAGCCCGGC
>NZ_FR894881.1:20369-25089 GCF_000434255.1 Ruminococcus sp. CAG:379
GCCGCATAGGCAGCCTCGTCCCGGAACTGCTGCCGGTACCGCTGGGTAAAGGCGGACTGGATCACCCCCAGAATCAGCAGCAATGCCGCCAGCAGCGCCACCCCGGCGGCGGTCATGATGGACAGGAAGATCCGCCGGGTCATCGTGCCCCCTCCGGCTCGCTGAGCTTATAGCCGATGCCCCGGACGGTTTCGATCACGTCCGCATACTCTCCCAGCTTCTGCCGCAGGGAACGGATGTGTACGTCCACCGTCCGGCTCTCCCCGTCAAAGGCATAGCCCCACACCTTGTTGAGCAGTTGATCCCGGGTCAGCACCACGTTCCGGTTTTCCAGGAATACGCACAGCATCTCAAACTCCTTGAGGGTCAGGGACACCGGCTCCCCGTCCACGGTGACGATGTGCTTTGCCGGGCACACATACAGTCCCCGGATGGTATGCTCCGGCTGGGGATCCTTTCGCTCCGTCCGGCGCAGCAGCGCCTTGACCCGGGCGATCAGCTCCATCATGCCGAAGGGCTTGGGGACGTAGTCATCGGCACCGCAGTCCAGACCGATGACCTTGTCGTATTCGCTGCCCTTGGCGGTCAGCATCAGAATGGGCAGCTTCCGGGTGGGGGGATTGTTCCGGAGCTTTTTAAGAATTGAAAGCCCGTCCTCCTCCGGCAGCATAATATCCAGCAGCACCAGATCCGGCTGCTCCTGTTCCATGCCCCGCCAGAAATCCGAAGGCTTTTCAAAGCCCCTGGTTTCCAGCCCGGAATTGTTCAGCGAATAGGTAACAAGCTCCCGGATGCTGTTGTCATCCTCCAGCAAGTAAATCATAGCGTCCCCCCGAATCAACGTTTGAGAATTTTCTTGGCAGTGACAATGACCGCCTCATAGTTCAGTGCGAGGATCAGCCCCACGCCGCATACCAGATACAGCACATAGCGCTGGGGCATTTTGATAATGGCGGTGCTCATGCCCAGCAGGATCACATTGTTTGCCGCAAACAGCAGGTGATTGACCCGAAAGGGCACATACCGGCGGGCGTCCACGATCCGGACGATGTAGCACAGCAGATAGCTGAGGTAGGTGGCGGCAATGGCACCGTACACCCCCCATTTTGGGATCATCAGCAGGTTCAGCGGCAGATTCACCCCGGCGGCGATCAGACTGGTCCAGAAGGAGTTCCGGGTATGCTGGGTGGCGGTGTAGATGCTGCTTAAAAACTGGTTGAAGCACATGAGCAGTACGGACACCACCAGCACCGGCGTATACCGGAAGGCTGCTTCATAGGCAGTATCCAGCTTGTTGCTGATGAGCACGTTGGACAGGGGCTGCACCAGGGCAATGAGGAAGGCGGCGGCGATGCAGAGAATGGACTGATACGCTCCGAAGATCCGCTGGTAGAATTGATTCCGGCCGGCGGAGTCGTTTTCCGTAATGGCGGAAATGTTCCATGCCTGGAAAAAGATCGTGGAAACCATGGAGATCAGATTGGGGATCTTGGACGCCGCCCCGTATACCCCGGCGGCGCTTTTGCCAACCAGTCCTTCCGGCCCGTGCATGATGCCGATAAAGAACCGATCCGCAAAGCCAGTAAAGATCCACAGCACGGCGGTGGGGATCAGGGGCACGGAAAACGCCAGCATCCGGCGCAGCAGCTTCTTGTCCACATACCGGAAGGAGAAGAACCGGGGAATGCCGGACACGATGCACAGGAACACGCCGCTGCAAAAATCCGAGCAGATCACCGACAGCATGAAGCCCCGGACGCCCATGCCCAGGACGGAAATGAAGATCACGTTGAACAGGTACAGGGTCAGAGCGGTGAGGATCCCATCCACGGAGTACAGCTTCAGCAGTCCCCTTGCCCGGACGAACTGGGCGCAAAGCTGCCGGAAGGAGGAGGTGCAGATATAGACGATCAGCAGTCCCAGGAATCCATCCGTAAAGGAGAACAGTCCGATCAGCGGTGTGCACAGCAGCAGCAGCACCAGCCCTCCAAGCTCTGTGACCACCGCATTGGAGAATACCTGCCGCTTGTCATACGCCCGGTCGATGCCGTAGCGGATCACCGCCTCCGCAATGGAGAAGGTGAACACGGGGATCAGGAAATTTGCCGTGATCTCCAGCATTTCCTTGGTGTTCAGATTGTCGGAAATGATGTTCCCCGTATACAGCCGGGTCAGGAAAAACAGCAGGATCTTGGAGCCGAAGCTGCCGACTGCGAAGATCACCGTGTTCAGGGCAAGGGTTTTGTATTTATCCATAGCATTCTTCCTTTTCGCGTTGCTGATACTCATACAGGTTTTATTATATCAAATTCCCGGCAAAAAGAAAAGCCCCAACACAAAAAAACAGGGCATCCGGGGATGCCCTGCCTGTAAAGGCTAGTCTGTAACCAGAGAAAAGTCGATGTTGCCGCTGTTCACGTCCGCCTTGTCGCAGCGTACCCGGACAGCCTGTCCCACGGTGTACACCGTATTGGAGCGCTGCTCCGTCAGATGAATCACCCCGTCGCAGGTATACTCCCCCTCCGGCAGGGAGCCCACATGCACCAGGCCCTGCACGGTGGAGGGCAGCTCCACATAGAAGCCGAAATCCGTCACACTGGCGATCACAGCGTCGAATTCCTCCCCGATGTGGGCAAGCATATACTCTGCCTTGTAGCAGTCCTCGCAGTCCCGCTCTGCGGTCATGGCACGGAGCTCTGCGGCGCTGGAGCGCTCGGAGGCATGCTGTACGAAGGCGGCATACCGCTTGTCGAACCAGTCCTTGCTGTACCCCAGCACCACGTCCGACAGGATCCGGTGGATGGCAAGATCCGGGTACCGGCGGATGGGGGAGGTAAAGTGGGTGTAGTCCGCCAGGGCAAGACCGAAATGGCCGATGGGGGTGGGAGCATACTTTGCCTTTGCCATGGAACGGAGCAGCAGATTGTTCAGCGCCGGCAGCAGGGGACTGTCCTTTGCATTCTTCAGAATCTGGGCAAAGTGACAGGGGCGCACCTCGTCCAGCACCGGGTGGGGGATGTTCATCCGGTTCAGCACCTCCTCCAGCCGTTCCAGCTTTTCCGGAGAGGGATTCTCGTGCACCCGGTACACAAAGGGAATGGACTTTTCCCGTGCCACCCGGGCGGCGGATTCATTGGCAAGGAGCATGAACTCCTCGATCAGCAGTTCACTGCGGCCTCTGGTTCTGGGCTGTACATCCACACAGACCCCATCCTCGTTGAGGATCAGCTTGCTTTCCGGCGCATCCAGGGAGGGCGCCCCCCGCCGATCCCGATCCGCCAGCCGCTTGTCCGCCAGCTCGTTCATCAGCAGCAGGGATTCTGTCACCTCTGCATACTTTTCTGCAATTTCCGGAGTCTGGGTACCTGCCAGAATGGTGTTGATTTCCTTATATACCCCCTTGACCCGGGAACGGATCACGGACTTGTGGAAGGAGTAGGCACGGAGCTGCCCCTCCTTGTCCAGATCCATAATGGCGGAAAAGGCGAGCCGATCCTCCCCCGGATTCAAAGAGCAGATGCCGTTGGACAGGGACTTGGGCAGCATGGGGATCACCTTGTCCGCATAATACACACTGGTGCCCCGGTGCAGTGCCTCCATATCCAGGGGGGTATTTCCCCGCACATAGTGGGATACGTCCGCAATGTGTACCCCCAGCCGGTAGCCCTCTCCCCGGCGCTGGATGGATACAGCGTCGTCCAGATCCTTGGATTCTGCCGAATCGATGGTGAAGATGCACTCCTCCCGCAGATCCATCCGGTGCACCAGATCCGCCGGCTGTACCCCGGCAAGCGCCAGCTTTTCCGCCTGGGTGATGACCTCCTCCGGAAATTCGGTGGGGATGCCGCTGACGGCGATCACCGCCTCCGCGCAGCTTGCCGCCTGCTGGGCGCAGCCGTAGCTGAACAGGATCCGGGCACGGTGCTCCGCATGCCGGGTGCCCCGGTGGGAGATCTGTGCCAGCACCTTATCACCAGGAGCGAAGGCGTAGTTGCCGCTGTGGGCGATAGAGATCCGGCTTTTGGACATGGTGTCCGGCAGCAGATAGCAGTGCTTGTCCTCCTCCACGATCATGCCGGTGAGCTGGGCAGGGCTTTCCACCAGAATGGAAACCACTTCCCCCTCCGGCTCTCCGGTGCGGGAGGGGATGGGGCGCATCAGCACCTGATCCCCGGGCATTGCCCCCAGCAGAAACTTACCCGGCACGAAAAATTCGGTTTCATCCTCCAGCCGCTTGCAGAAGCCGAAGGTGCGGCTGAGCCGGGTGACCTCTGCCTTGAAGCAGCCGCTTTCCGCTGCACCCACATAGGTGTGCTTCCGCTCCACCACCTCTCCGGATGCCACCAGTGCCCCCAGGGCGGCAGCATAGGCGTCGCTTGCGCCACGCTGGCTCCGGCATTTCGCCGCCAGCTCCTTTGCACCGATAGGCTTTTTTCCGCATCGGGTCAGAGCAGCACGGATCTTTTCCGTATAATACGCTGCATCGAACTTTTCCTTTCCTGCATGCTTGCCGCTCCGTGCCTTGGCATTGCCCGCCTTGCTGCGGATTTGCTTTTCCTGCTTGAATTCACGCTTTTTCATAGTCGATTCCTCACTTTACAACAAAAGCCCTGCAACCCGCCCTGCCGCAAACACGGCAGCCGGATCACAGGGCGTCAGCTTCCTGCTCAATCAAGGTGACATCGCACAAAGCCCACCTGGCGGCTTTGCACAGCATCTG
>NZ_FR894882.1:0-2772 GCF_000434255.1 Ruminococcus sp. CAG:379
GAGAACATCTGGATGAAACGTCTGTAGGAGTCATATACAAAACGCTCAAACGCCGGATCCGGGTTGCCCTTGATCATAGCGTCAACAACGTCGTCATTCAGACCCAGGTTCAGGATGGTGTCCATCATGCCGGGCATGGATGCACGTGCGCCGGAACGAACGGAAACCAGAAGCGGATTCTTCAGATCGCCGAACTTCTTGCCGTTGATCTCTTCCATCTTCTTGACGCCTTCCATAGCCTGTGCCATGATCTCGTCGTTGATCTTGCGTCCGTCTTCGTAATACTGTGTACAAGCCTCAGTTGTGATAGTGAAGCCCTGCGGTACCGGAAGACCGATGCTGGTCATCTCAGCCAGGTTTGCACCCTTGCCGCCGAGCAGGTTGCGCATGGTCATGTCGCCTTCGCTAAACATGTAGACCCATTTGTTTGCCATTGGTAAATACCTCCATACTTTTTTGATGCCTTCCGGCATCTATTCCCCGGACCCATATGCATAGCACAGCTGTCCGGACTTATAATCATTATACCATACCCATTCCAAAAATGCTAGGGGTTTTCCGAAAAAATTTCCCCTCTCCCAAAAAAGCCGCAGGATTCGCCCTGCGGCTTCATCGGCAGCCCTCCGCAGTCTGTGCAGAGCGGCTTTTATCAAGCTGTTTCCCGCTCTGCCCGATCCAGCCATGCCTTTGCCAGATCCAGTGCATCGTACAGGCTCTCCCGTTCCCCGGTTTTTACAATAGCCTCCATAGGATTCAGTTTTTCATCCGTGCGCATCAGATAGATTTTGATCTTGGACGCCACGTCCAGATCCTGCAGCTTCCGGGTTTCCTGGATCTGCATCCAGACCACATACTCATCGTACATATTCCCGAAGTACAGCTCCTTGTCCTTGCGCACCAGCGGATAGCCCTTGTAGGTGAAAAAACTCATAACACTTGCCCCCTCGTTGTTTCAATGCCGGTCATGCGGCATCTTCCAGGATACCACAGCAGTGCTGCGAAATCTGTCGGATTCCTTACCAGTTGAGAATAAAATCTTGATCCGTATCGTACAGATCCATGTTCTTGAACAGTGTGTCCACAAAGCTCCGGCGGCACATAAAGGCGCATACCCCGTCCACCTCAATGTAGACCTTTCTGCCCTCCGCTTCGTAGAAGGAAACGGTCTGGGTCTTTTTCCCGTCCTGCCGCTCCAGGGTGATGGTCGCCAGAGGATCTCCCTGCACCGTTTCCCCGTTGAGGCAAAGATCCTCTGCGGCGGTTTTCAGCAGGAATACATAGAACTTGCGGAAACGCTCCGGATCTGCCTCCTTGCCGTTTAGCTGTACCTGGTAATCATCCTTGGAGGTACCGGAGCCGGTGAAGGTCATGGTTTCCCGATCCTTTGCCGTTACCGTCAGC
The DNA here is from genome assembly GCF_000434255.1 of Ruminococcus sp. CAG:379. NCBI lineage: Bacteria > Bacillati > Bacillota > Clostridia > Eubacteriales > Oscillospiraceae > Ruminococcus > Ruminococcus sp. CAG:379. Next base: position 1,402 of record NZ_FR894882.1, read on the forward strand.
TTGCCGATATCCCATACATAGGTGGTGAACACCAGCCCGGAGGAAATGTCCCGGGGCTGTACGGAAATACAGGGCGCAGTTTCTGCGGTAAAGCTGTATGCCACGTCCACCCCGTCATAATAACCGTAATAATATACGGTATCGTCCCCTTCAAGCTGAAAGGACTTGCCGATCTTCAGTGTCTGGATCACGCCGGCATCCGTGGTGACAGTCATGGTGCAGAAGGGATCCTCCAGCCCGTAGGCTTCCAGATCCGCCTGGGTCGGATGCACCTTCACCACGCCGCTGGCAGTCAGACCGTACATGCCCACGGTAATCTTGGAGCCTCTGTCCGGGTTCACGTTGCAGGGCACCGGCTGGGTCATAATGTGGGTGGCGGTGGTGCCGCCGTTTTCTACTTTTGCATAGAAGCTGTCGTATTTCAGCCGGATGTCATAGTCCAGATCCTTGCGCTGGATCAGAATCTCCTCCAGAATGGTTTTATCATCCTCCGCACGCTCCGGCACGATCTCCTTGCTCAGATACTCTCCCTCACCCTTCAGGAAGGGTGACAGCTTATCGCTTGCCACAGTATACACCGTATCCTCCCCCTTGAGGGCAAAATAGGTCTGACTGCTCAGGGGGGAGGCGTTGCCGATGAAGAATGCCTTCACCGTGCCGTCCTGCATGGTCAGCGTCACCGTGGCACGGGGCTTATCAAGCCCGTACTGGGCAAGATCGGAGGTATGCTCCTCCACCGTATTCACGGCAGTGACGGCAACCGCCCGGGATGCCACCGTCCGCAGCAACACTGTGTCCACATTCAGTCCTGTGGTGTTTTCCAGGGTGTAGTTGTACACTGTATTCCCATCGTCATCCTGGGTAGGCGCCTCAGGCAGGATCGTATAGCTGTCGGTGCCGAAGGTTACGGCAACGCTTTTGATATCCTTTTCGTCCAGCTCCCACAACAGGGTGGAATGATCCTCCTGGGAGCTGAGACTGCTGCCGGAAGCGGTACCGGAATCCGGCGCAGTCAGCTTCAGCGCAACCAATGCGCCGGACAGCAGCACCAGAACTCCGGCGCCGATGAGAATGCCCTTGGCAGTTTTGTTCATCGATTTCTTCTCCTTACAAATACAACCAGTCCGATGACCACCACGATCAGCGGGATCACCACGATCACCAGCGTCCGCAGACCGCTGAGCTGTCCCTCGGTAATGGTGATATTGGTCTGCTCCAGCGCCTTGTTGGCGATGACAATGCCGTTCTCCTTGCCTACCATCACGTTGATGGCGGAAATCACATATTCCGCATTGTTATAGGATGCGCTCTGTGCCACATAGTAGTCCAGCATGGAGCAGGAGGACATGACCATCAGCTGGCTGGAGTTCA
>NZ_FR894882.1:2811-6192 GCF_000434255.1 Ruminococcus sp. CAG:379
GTTGGACTTGGTGGTAATGGTCATCAGATTCTGCACGCCCTTTTCCGCATTTTCAATGTCAAAGGAGGTGGCAGTGGTGGATGCGGCTTCCTGGCTGGTGACAGGCACATCCGTAGAATCGGAAGCGGTATCCTGCTTGGTATTCAGCGGATACAGGAATGCGGTTTCAGAGGTTTGCAGCAGCGCCAGGGTCTGCCGGTCGGTATTGGACTCAAACAACAGCCGGATGGGCCGTGCCAGAGGCGCTACAATGGGACGGGAGGTATTGCTCAGCTGTGCCCCATAGTCACTTTCCGCCATAACCACATTCGGCGCAGTCAGCGTACCCAGTGCGGTGCTGACGTACTGTGCCTGGGAGGAATTGCCCTCATATACGATGGCATCTCCCATAGAAACGCCCCATTCTGCCAGGAATGCGTCCAGGTTGGGGGTATTCCCCTGCTTCACGTCCGCAATGTAGAACATATCCTTGTTCAGACCGCCCTCGTTGTACAGGAAATCGCTGAGCTTTGTGACCATGGCTTCTGTCAGGTCATTGTAGGGTGCCGGCAGCACCACCAGGTCGTAATCCGCCGGCAGAATGTTGTCGTTCAACAGATCCACATCGGTAATGTCGTAGCCGTTCTTGTCCAGCAGGTCATGCAGGGCGGCAACGGAATACTTGTTGGTGTCCGCATAGATGGAATTGGTACCGGCAGTCTGGACGAACGCAACCTTCTTGGGGTTGGCGTCGGTCACGCTCATGATCGCAGAGGTCAGGGACTGCTCCCCTACAAAGGTGTAGCTGGTCTTATAGGTGTAGGTGGTATAATCCGGGGTCTGCTCGGTCTGGATGATGTCCCCGAAGTCCAGCACCTTCACCCGGTCTCCGCAGGCTACGATCACATCCCCCTCCTGGAACTCACCGCTGTAGTACTGCTTGTACTCGGAGGTGATCTCCGGATGGTTGACCATATTGTAATATTCCACGGAAATGTGCCCGTTGGAGTTCTGACGGTATTTGTCCAGGGTCTCCGGCACGATCTTCATATAATTGTTGGTGGTAAAATAGCTTTCCTCTGCCAGCACCAGGATCTTCACGTCCTTGGACAGGTTCTTCACATAGTCGATGCTGTCCTGGGAAATCTCGTACAGCTTGGAGCTGGTCAGATCCACCTTCAGGGGGTATCTGTCCATAACCACGGAAACCACTACGTTCACCAGCACCACTGCGGCAATGAACACGGCGGTGATCCCGGTGGCAAGGGCGCCATACTTGAGCTTCTTCCGGTTCTTAGGCTTTTTTGCCTGTTCCGGCTTTGCATCCTTGGGGGCGTCCTGTTTGGATTCCTTTGCAGGCTTGGTGTCCTGCTGTTTCTCCAGATCCTTTTTCTCGTTACTCATTTCGGCATTCCCTCCTTACGCCCAGCGTCTGCGCTCAAAGACGCGGACGGTCAGAAAATTGAAGATCACTGCGGTACTGATGTAAAACAGCACACTGGGCAGATTGAACAGACCGCAGGTGAATTCGTAATATCTGGTGTAGAAGGACAGGGAGGTCAGCACATGGGCAACCGCCTCAACCTTTACATAGCTTGCAACCACATCGATCATGTACAGCAGCATCAGTGCCACAAAGCCGCCTACTGCTGCGATGATCTGATTTTCCGTCAGAGCAGACACGAACAGACCCACCGCAATGAATGCAGCCCCCAGCAGGAACATCGCCAGGAAGTTGGCGAACACGATGCCCCATGCCACTTCTCCGAAGAAGCTGAGGATCATGCCGTACAGCATCACGATGGCAATGCCGATGGTGTACAGGGTCAGTGCTGCAAAGTACTTGCCAAGCACGATCCCCGGCAGGGAAACCGGCGCCGTCAGCAGACCCTGGTCGGTTTTCTGCTTCAGCTCCTCACTGAACAGCCGCATGGTCAGAATCGGGATCAGGAACACGATGACCATGAACAGGCTGGAGAACAAGCCGGACATATCGGTGGTAGCACTGTACAGGCTGCTTGCATAGAAGAAGTAGCCGGCGAACAGATAGAACACTGCCAGAAAGATATATGCGATACCGGAGGAGAAGAACGCTCCGATCTCACGTCTGTAAATCGCGCCCATTATCTGGCACCCCCTTCAGAAGTCTTGGCGTCCGCCGGATTTGTGTGAATGGCAACCGCATCCCCCATGGTGATCTTCAGGAAGATATCCTCCAGGGTCATGTCGCTTGCACGCATCATGAGAATGGGCCAGTCATGCTCCCGGAGGATCCGGTTGACCTCCCGGCGGATATCCATACCCGCAGCAGCCTCCAGCTCATATTCAAACACGCCCGGCTCCCGCTCCATATCCGCACGGACATACTTGATGCCCTCGATATTCCGCAGTGCCTTGACGATCTCGTCCTTTTTGCCCTCCACCCGCAGGGTCAGCCGATGGTCGGTGGTGATATTCCTGGACAGATTGTCTGTGGTATCGTTGGCAACCACCACGCCCTTGTTGATGATGATGATCCGGTCGCACACCGCCTGGATCTCCGGCAGGATGTGGGAGGAAAGAATGACGGTATGGTTCTTCCCCAGCTTTTTGATCAGCGTCCGGATCTCCAGGATCTGCTTGGGATCCAGACCAACCGTAGGCTCATCCAGGATCAGCACCTTGGGGTTGCCCACCAGTGCCTGTGCCATGCCTACACGCTGCCGGTAGCCCTTGGACAGATGCTTGATGATCCGATCCTGCACATCCGTAACCTTGCACAGATCGCACACGTCCCGCAGATGCGCCTTCCGGGGCAGCTTGCATTTTTTCAGATCATACACGAAATTCAGATAGCCCTTGACAGTCATATCCTGGTACAGGGGCGGAAGCTCCGGCAGGTAGCCGATGTTTTCCTTTGCCTTGATGGGATCCTCCAGAATATCCACCCCGTTGATGAGCGCCTGGCCGGAGGTAGAAGAAATATACCCGGTCAGCATGTTCATGGTGGTGGATTTACCTGCGCCGTTTGGCCCCAGAAAGCCCAGTATTTCCCCATCCTCTACGGAAAAGCTGATGTCGTTGACAGCCAGCTTGTCTCCGTAGCGCTTGGTAAGGTTTTTCACCTCAATCATGTTATGTTACCTCCTGATCCTGACCGGCAGATGCCGGTCAATACATCGCACCGTTTCAGTATAGCGGTGCATTGTGATGGTTCTATGATAAGCCAGCGAAAACTAAGGCGCTTCCTTAGCCCCCCAGCTTTTCGATGCCCTTCCGGATCCGGGCAAGGGTGTCCTCCCTGCCCAGAATGGCGCAAAGCTCCACGCCGCCGCCGGGGGATACCTGCTTGCCGGACACTGCCGTGCGCACCGGCCACAGCAGCCAGCCGTTCTTGACCCCCTGCTCCGCCGCCAGCCCCAT
>NZ_FR894882.1:6199-7696 GCF_000434255.1 Ruminococcus sp. CAG:379
CCCTGCTCCGCCGCCAGCCCCATCAGTGCGTCATGAATGGCGGACTCCGTCCATTCCGGCAGAGCCTCCAGCACCGGCAGAACCATCCGCAGCGCCTGCAATGCGCTTTCCTCGGTGGTTTTCATCTTCTTGTGGCAGTACATGGCGTTATCGTACTCCGGCAGGCTGTCAATAAAGTCCACCTGGTCGATCACGTCCGTCAGCTGCTCCGTCCGGGGCTGGAGCACCTTCGCCAACACCGCAAGATCATAATCCCGGCGGGTCAGGGTCTTGTCCAGATAGGGACGGATGCTTTCCGCAAACTGCGCCGGAGGCATCCGGCGGATATGCTCCGCATTGATTGCCTTCAGCTTCAACGGATCGAAAATGGCAGGTGCCTTGGAAATGCCGGACAGGTCAAATTCAGCGATCAGCTCCGGCAGGGTATAGATCTCGTTTTCCCCCTTGGGCGCCCAGCCCAGCAGGGCGATGTAATTGACCACCGCCTCCGGCAGGAAGCCCTTGGCGATCAGATCCTCGAAGGAAGCGTCCCCGTTCCGCTTGGACAGCTTGTTGTGGGCGTCCTTCATCACCGGGGCGCAGTGGATGTAATGGGGCACCTCCCAGCCGAACGCCTGGTACAGCAGATTGTATTTGGGGGTGCTGGACAGATACTCGTTGCCCCGTACCACATGGGTGATGCCCATGGTATGATCGTCCACCACGTTGGCAAAATTGTAGGTGGGCATGCCGTCGGTCTTGATGAGGATCTGGTCGTCCAGGGAGGCGTTCTCCACGGTAATATCCCCGTAGATCTCATCGTGGAAGGTGGTGGTGCCCTCCTTGGGCATCTTCTGCCGGATCACATAGGGCACGCCCGCATCCAGCTTCTGCTGCACCTCCTCCGGGGACAGGTTCCGGCAGTGACCGTCATACATGGCACCCACGCCATCCGCCTCATGCAGGCTTGCAAGCCGTTCCTTGTCGCAGAAGCAGTAGTAGGCGTCCCCCTGCTCCACCAGCTTCAGCGCATAGTCCTTGAACATGCCCATCCGCTCCGACTGCACATAGGGTCCCACCGGGCCGCCGATGTCCGGGCCCTCGTCCCAGGTGATACCCGCCATCCGCAGGGTCCGGTAGATCACGTCTACAGCACCCTCCACATAGCGCTCCTGGTCTGTATCCTCAATGCGGAGAATGAAATCTCCGCCGTTCTTTCTTGCGATAAAGTAAGTGTATAAAGCCGTCCGCAGGTTGCCGATGTGCATATAGCCCGTGGGGCTGGGTGCGAACCGGGTGCGTACACGTTTGCTCATTGCTGTTCCTCCTGTTGATGTTTTGCCCCATAGTCCCGGGCAGCGGCAATGTCCCTGGCAAGCTGCCGGGACAGGGCGGCGATGCCGTCAAAGCGCTGCTCCGGCCGCAGAAATGCCTTCAGGGCTACGGGTATGTCCCTGCCGTACAGGGTGCCCTCCCAATCCAGAATATAGGTTTCCCCGATGGGATAGCTGGTATCCC
>NZ_FR894882.1:7709-7954 GCF_000434255.1 Ruminococcus sp. CAG:379
CCGATGGGATAGCTGGTATCCCCGATGGTGGGGCGCATGCCGATATTGGTCACTGCCGGCACGGGACTGCCCTCCGGATATGCCACCGAGGCATAGACCCCGAACCGGGGGGTGCATTGCCCCGGGGTAAAAAACTGATTCAAGGTGGGGAAGCCCATGGTTCTGCCCAGCTGATTGCCGTGCTCCACAATGCCTCCGATCCGGTAATCCCCTCCCAGAAGCCGGGCAGCCGCCTCCGGATGTCC
>NZ_FR894882.1:8051-22706 GCF_000434255.1 Ruminococcus sp. CAG:379
CCGGTAGCCGTGGGACTGTCCCAGGCGGATCAGCTCCCCGGTGCCCCAGGCGGCATTTTTTCCGAAGCGGAAATCCTCTCCGCAGACTACCACCTGTGCCCGGAGCAGATCCCGCAGGATCCGTGCGGAAAAATCCTCCCCCGTCAGAGGAGCGATCTCCGGGAACAGGGGAGTGTAGATCAGCTCCATGCCCTGTGCCGCCAGCAACTGNNNNGCCCTGTGCCGCCAGCAACTGCTGCTTCTGGGCGTCCGTATACAGGAATTGTACCTGCCGATGCTGCTTGTAGGATATGGAGGGGGCGGAAAAGGTGAACACTGCCGGCAAAAGCCCCTCCGCCTTGTGGGCGGCGGCGGCATGCAGCACCGCCCGGTGCCCCAGATGCACCCCGTCAAACAAGCCCAATGCCACAGCGGTGGGGCGGGGGGCTTTTCCCTGCGTCAGTACGATCACGATGCATCCTCTCCTGCGGTCAGATTCTTGTCCACCCGGAGCAAGCCCTCCTCCGTTCTGCCGATGCCGAAAAAGCAGCCCGTATCCCCGTAGATCCGGTATTTCTCCGACTGCTCCGGCAGGGTGAGCCGATCCAGGGACAGCTTGACCCCGTTCCGGTACATGCGGCTCTGGGCAGGATTCAGATGCAGGGCAGGGTATGCCGCAAACATCCGGTCAACGGGCAGCAGCAGCTCTGAAAGCGTCCCTGTGTCCCGGGCAGCCTCCACCTGGGCAAAGGTCACGCAATCCTCCAGGGTCAGACCGCAGGAGGACTGACGCTCCAGTCCGGTCATAACGCCGCCGCAGCCCAGCGCCCTGCCCAGATCGTGAAGAATGGTGCGTACATAGGTGCCCTTGGAGCATGCAAGAAACAGGGCGCCGGTCTGGGATGCTTCGTCAAACTGCCGCAGCTCCAGCCGGTCCATGGTAATGGTGCGGGGCTTCCGCTCCACCTCCACCCCCTGCCGGGCAAGCTCATACAGCCGCCGCCCGTCCACGGATACGGCGGAGTACATGGGAGGGATCTGGCTGATTTGACCCGTAAACCGGGGCAGAAGCTCCAGCATCTGCTGCCTTGTCACCTGCCGGTCATATCGGTTGGTGACGGTGCCGGTGCTGTCCTGGGTATCGGTTTCATAGCCCAGGGCAAACCGGGCAAGATAGCTTTTCTCCTGGTTGGGGAGGATGTCACAGGCACGGGTCGCTCCGCCCACAAACACCGGCAGCACCCCGGTTGCCATAGGATCCAGGGTGCCCGCATGCCCCAGCCGCCGCATCCGCAGAATGCCCCGCAGCTTGGCGATCACGTCGAAGGAGGTGAACCCCTCCGGCTTGTACATGCATAATATCCCGTTCATAGCAGTGCCAACTCCTGCTCCACGGCTCTCACCAGGATCTCCTTCACCTGGGACAGAGTACCCCGGAGGGCGCAGCCTGCCGCCTTCACATGACCGCCGCCCCCCAACTGTCCACAGATCCGGGACACGTTGGCACGATCCGCCGAGCGCATGGAGATCTTGTAAAAGCCCGGCTCCTTTTCCTTGAGGGTCACGCCCACCTCCACGCCTTCTACCTGGAGGGGGAGTCCGGCAATGCCGTCCAGCTCTGCCTCCTCCACCTGCATCTGCCGGAGAATATCCTGGGTGACGCAGATCATGGTGCAGCGGCCGTCCAGGTAAAATTCCATGATCTCCATGACCGCACGCTCCATTTTCAGCCTGCCCAGGCTCTTGACGTCAAACATATTCCGGTTGATCCGGGCGTAGGGGAGCGCATGCTCCCGCTTGAGCTTTGCCACGATCTCGTGGGCACGGGCAGTGGCGTTTTCGTACTTGAAGCAGCCCGTATCCGTGGCGATACCGGTGTAGATGCAGGCTGCCATGGAATCGGTCAGAGGCATGCCCAGTGCCTGGATGATCTCATACAGCACCTGGCAGGCAGCAGAAGCATCCGGATCCACACAGACCCGGTCTGCATAGTCCGTATTGGAAATGTGGTGGTCGATGCAAAGATCCACATGCCCCTCATAGGTGCTCCGCAGATTCCCCAGAAGCTGCAGATCCGCCACATCCACCCCGATCACATACTTTGCCGGGAATTCACCGCTGTCCGGGGCAGTGAGGAAGCCGTACCGTGCCGGGATCGGCTCGGGACACAGCACCTTTGCCCGCTTGCCCATGGCATGCAGCAGCTGCATCAGGGCAAATCCTGCCCCCACGCAGTCCCCGTCCGGACTCTGATGAATGAGGATATACACATCCTCGCACTGTTTCAGGCATTCTGCCGCCTGGGCGATCTCTATCCGCATACCTGTTTCCCTTTCCTGGTTATCCTTCCAGATCCCGCAGCTTCTGGTTGATCTCGGCGGCGTGGGCGATGGAATCATCCGCCACGAAATGCATGGCAGGCGCCTTGCGCATCTTCAGCCGGTGGAACAGCTCCCGCCGGATAAAGCCCTCGGCGCTGCGCAGTCCCTCTACGGACTGCTGCGCCACCGCCAGTCCCTCAAAGCTGGATACATACACCTTGCAGTGGGACAGATCGTTGGACAGATCCACCCGGACGATGCTGAGCATCTGTCCGATCCGGGGATCCTTCAGCTCCCGCAGAATGGCGGTCAGCTCCCGTTTTACGTCCTCTGCAAGCCGGTCAGATTTATAACTAGCCATAGTATCAATAGTACCCCGGCGCTGTGCCGGCAGTACTCCTCCTTTCCGGAACATCCGGCAGGGGAGCCTCAGACGTGGATGAAGTCCTCCCCGCCGGGATTGTAATAATTTTCGGTTTCCTTCTGTTCGGTGAAAAAGCCTTCCTCATCGAAAATATCCTCCGGCTCATCCACCTTGCACTCGCCGGTGACGATCCGCTTGACGGACTCGAAGAAATGAATGTCCACCGGGCCCAGTTCCTCCCATGCAAGCGCTTCATTGCAGTATTGGATCATGTCACTATTGCTCATACGGCTGATTTCCATATGGATTCCTCCTTCTCCTGCTTTGATCGGGAATTTGTGCCCCCGATCAGTCTTCCCGATATTCCTCCATGGTAAACGCTTCAAAAATATCTCCGGTCTTCACGTCTGCAAACTTCTCCAGGGTCACGCCGCACTCATAGCCGCTGGTGACCTCCTTGGCATCGTCCTTGAACCGCTTCAGAGATCCGATCTTGTCGTCCGCCACGATGATGCCGTCCCGCACAACCCGGATCTCGCAGTTCCGGGTCAGCTTGCCGCTGAGCACATAGCATCCGGCAACGGTACCCACGTTGGAGATCTTGTAAACCTGGCGCACTTCCGCACGGCCCAGCTCCACTTCCCGGAACTTGGGTGCCAGCATGCCCTTCATGGCAGTGGTGATCTCCTCGATGGCATCGTAGATGATCCGGTACAGCCGGATGTCCACACCGTCCCGGGCAGCAGATTCCGCCGCAACCGGATCCGGCCGCACGTTAAAGCCAACGATGATGGCGTTGGATGCACTTGCCAGCATCACATCGCCCTCGGATACGGCACCAACTGCACCGTGGATCACCTTGACCCGCACCTCGTCATTGGACAGCTTCTCCAGGGACTGCTTCACAGCCTCCACGGAGCCCTGTACGTCCGCCTTGACGATGATGGGCAGCTCCTTGATCTCGCCCTCGGCGATCTGGCTGAACAGGCTGTCGAGCGTCACCTTGTGGTATGCCTTGAACTGTTCTTCCTTTGCCGCATGCTTTCTCTGCTCTACCAGCTCTCTTGCCAGCCGCTCATCCGCAACCGCATTGAAGATATCCCCGGCGCTGGGTACTTCTGCCAGACCGGTGATTTCCACCGGCACAGAGGGGCCTGCGCTCTTGACTACCTTGCCCCGGAAGTTGGTCATGACCCGGACTCTGCCCACAGCAGTGCCTGCAATGATCACGTCCCCGGTATGCAGGGTACCGTTCTGCACCAGCAGGGTAGCGATGGGGCCTCTGCCCTTGTCCAGTCTGCCCTCGATGACGGTGCCCTTCGCCCGGCGGTTGGGGTTTGCCTTCAGTTCCTTTACCTCTGCTACCAGCAGGATGTTCTCCAGCAGCTCGTCAATGCCCTGTCCGGTCTTTGCAGAAACCGGCACACAAATAACGTCGCCGCCCCATTCCTCGCAGACCAGCTCGTGCTCGGTCAGCTCCTGCTTGATCCGCTCCGGATCGGCGCCTTCCTTATCGATCTTGTTGATGGCAACGATGATGGACACTCCTGCCGCCTTGGCGTGGTTGATGGATTCTACGGTCTGGGGCATGATGCCATCGTCCGCTGCCACCACCAGAATGGCAATATCTGTAATATTTGCGCCACGGGCACGCATTGCGGTAAATGCCTCATGGCCCGGTGTATCCAGGAAGGTAATGGTCTTGCCGCCGTGGTTCACCTGGTATGCACCGATGTGCTGGGTGATGCCCCCTGCCTCGGATGCGGTGACATTTGCATGGCGGATCCGATCCAGAATAGAGGTCTTGCCGTGGTCAACGTGACCCATAACAACTACCACAGGGCTCCGCTCCTGCAGATCTCCTTCGTCATCCTCATCGTCTACGATCAGACGCTCCTCAATGGTGACAATGACTTCCTTTTCCACCTTTGCGCCCAGTTCCTCTGCCACCAGGGCTGCAGTGTCAAAATCGATCTCCTGGTTGATGGTTGCCATAACTCCCAGACCCATCAGCTTCTTGATGACATCTGTTACTGTAACCTTCAGCCGGGTCGCCAGCTCGCTGACCATGATGCTGTCCGGGATCATGACCTTCAGCTGCTGCTTTCTTGCCCGTTCCAGCTCCAGACGGCGCAGCTTCTCCGCCTCGGTCTCCCGCTTGTTGGAGTACTGCTGCTTCTGGCGCTGCTGGGACTTCTGGTTGATCTTCTGCTTCTTGGTGGAGTAGTTTTCCTTGTGCTTGTTCTGGGGCGCAATCTGTTCATAGCGCTCATTGTACTTGTCAAGCTCCACATAGCTGCCCCGGGTATCCACTGTCCGCTGCTTCTTCTCGATGACGGATTCGCTGGACATGGAGCCGATCTTCTGTCCCTGCTGGGGCTGGGACTTCTGGGGCTTCTGAGGCTTCTGCTGCTTCTGGGGCTTGGCTTCGGACATGGTCTTTTCCTTTGCCGCCGCATACCGTGCTTCATCCGGCACGGACTTTGCCTTCTGCGCCGGCTTGCTCTCCTGCTTTGCAGCAGGCTTTGCTTCAGGCTTGGATGCCGGCTTTACCGCCTTCTTCGGCTCGCTCTTTGCAGTACGCTTGGGCTTTTCCTCCAGCTTGGGCGCAGGCTTCTCCGCCGGCTTGTCGTTCCGGGACTCGTAGTATGCGTCAAAGCTTTCCACCTGGTTCCCCTGGCTGTAACGCTCCAGCAGGTAGTTGACCTCCTGGTCCGTCAGACTGGAACCGGTCTTTTTCTTTGTTTCATCCAACTTGGTCAGCGCTTCGATCAGCTCCTGACTCGGTACGTTCAGATCCTTTGCAAGATCACTCAGCTTTATTTTCTTCGTCATAGGCGAAACCCCCTTATGATTCTTACGGATTTACATCATCTATAGTAAGTGAGCCAGGCTCACGATTGTTTTCCTCCGGCTCCAGCAGCTGGACAAAGCGCCGGGCAAAGCCCCCATCGCACACCGCCATCACTGCCACCTTCCGGTGAAAGCACTGCTCCAACTGTTCCATGGTCAAGGGCGTATCCAGAACAGACACCTGCTCCGCCCACCGGAACCGGGCTTCTTTCACCGTGCGGGGGGAGGCATCCCGGGTCAGCAGCACGCATGCCGCCTTGCCGGCTTTCACAGCATCCCCCACCGGATCAAAGCCGCAGATCAGCTTACCCGCCTTCCGGCAGATGGTCACCAGACCCAGTAGCTGCTGCAAGCTGCTGCTGCAATGCATCATACACATCTCCTTCCACCCGGCAGGAGAAGGATCTCTCCAGTCGCCTTGCCTTCTGCGCCTTTTCCAGGCATCCGGGATCCGGGCAGATATACGCCCCTCTGCCGGATTTTTTTCCGGTGGTATCCAGGGAGATCTCTCCGTCCGGCGCCTTGACCACCCGGATCAGCTCCCGCTTGGGCTTCATTTCACCGCAGCCCAGGCAGAGCCGCATGGGTATTTTCTTCGGTTTCATCCTGCGTCACAGGCTCCTGAGAGCCGTCTCCCTTCCTGATTACTCCAGCCCCTGAATGGGGTTCTCAAACTCCGGCTTGATGTCGATCTTATAGCCGGTGAGCTTTGCAGCAAGCTTTGCGTTCTGTCCCCGGTTGCCGATGGCGAGGGACAACTGGTTGTTGGGCACCACCACGGTGCAGCTGCGGTTTTCCGGATCCGTAATGGTCACGCTGAGCACCTCTGCGGGAGCCAGTGCCTTTGCGATGAATTCCTCCGGCTTGTCGCTGTAGTTGATGATGTCGATCTTCTCCCCGTTCAGCTCGTTAACCACTGCTGTGATTCTGGAGCGCTTCGGGCCGATGCATGCGCCCACTGCGTCCACGTTGGGATCATGGGACTGTACGGCGATCTTGGTACGGGCACCAGCCTCCCGGGAAATTGCCATGACCTCCACAGTGCCATCATAGATCTCCGGAACCTCCAGCTCAAACAGCCGCTTGACCAGATCCCGGTGGGCACGGGAGATTTTGATGATGGGCTTCTTCTGCTTGTTGGCAATGCCGGTGATGTATACCTTGACGGACTGCCCCTCCTTGAGTACCTCGCCGGGGATCTGCTCGTTCCGGAACAGATACAGCTCCGTCTTGTCATAGATCAGGGTCACGGTGCCTCTGCCCGGCTCCACCTGGGATACGGTAGCGGTGATGCACTCGTTCTCCTTGTCCTGGAACTTGGTCAGCAGATTCTCCCGGCTGATCTCTCTCAGATCCCCCCGGATGGACTGCTTGGCAGACTGTGCCGCATTCCGGCTCAGGGATGCAGTATCCAGCTTGCATTCCACCGTGCCTCCAACCACTGCGGAAGGGTCGATGAGTCTTGCCTGGTCGATGTTGATCTCGTTGTCATCCAGGGGTTCATCATCCACAACGGTCTTGATGATGCACAGATCAAAGGTCTTGGTCACCGGGTCAATGTCCACCCGCACGTTGTCGCCGCTGTCCGGATACGCCCGGTGTATGGCCTTTGTCATGGCGCTCTTCACCTTTTCCACCAGCAGATCGGTCTCCACGCTGTTTTCCGCCCCCAGCAAGGAAAGCGCTGCAAAAAAGTCGTTATTCATTTTGATCCATTCCTCCTATATCCTATTTCAGAAATCTTCATGCCATTTTATATGCGCAATATTCGCAAAGGGTGCTGTCACTGTCGTGTCATCCTCCAGCACAAGGCGTACCTGCTCCTTGTCAAAGGACTCCAGCGCCCCTACATATTCCTTTTGTCCTGTTTCATCCGGCCGGATCAGCCGCATCCGCACCACCGCACCGATGGAAGCGGCGAAATGGGACTCCCGCACCAGATCCCGTTCCAGTCCGGCGGAGCCTACCTCCAGAAAATACTGCTGGTCGATGGGATCCGCCTCATCCAGCAGATCGCTGAGGGGCCGGCTCATAGCCTCACAGTCGTCAATGGAGATACCCTCATCCTTGTCGATGAACACCCGCAGGTACCAGCTTGCGCCTTCCTTTTCAAAGCGCACGTCCCAGATCACCAGACCCAGGGATTCTGCCAGAGGCGCTGCAAGCGCATAGACCTTCTGCTCCGTGGCTCCGTTTTTCTTCAGCTTCATGCAATTTCTCCTAACAAAGTGAAAGACCGGATTGCTCCGGTCTTCCTTTCTTCTATACTTCTACTAGGTATTATATCACAATCCTTCAATATTTGCAAGCAATTTTGCAAAAAATTTTGCGCCGAAGGTATGCTTTTTCGCCTGTCCGCCCGGAGCATACAAGCGTATTCACCAAAACTACAACTTCCCCGGGTGAATATTTGGCACAGATACCAATTGCTTTTGTCTGCGGGATGAATTATAATAATATGTATCATGTCTAGGGTACGCTCAGCGTATGTGTATAGAGAACAGGAGGCCATCCAATGGCAAACAAGGTTGTAAAATTCGGCGGCAGCTCCCTGGCGGACGCAGCACAGTTCCGCAAGGTTGCCGCAATTATTCACGCAGAGGACGCACGGCGCTATGTAGTTCCCTCCGCACCGGGTAAACGCAATTCCGCCGACACCAAGGTGACGGACATGCTCTACGCCTGCCACGAGCTTGCCCAGAAAGGGCAGGAGTTTTCCCAGGATCTGAACCGGATCCACAGCCGGTACCAGGGGATCATCGACGACCTGGGGCTGGCGTTCTCCCTGGATGATGCCTTTGCCAGAATCGCAGCGGATCTGAAGCAGGGAGCAAGCCGGGACTATGCCGCAAGCCGGGGGGAATACCTCAACGGCATGCTGCTGGCAAATTACCTGGGATACGCCTTCCTGGATGCGGCAGAGGTAATCCGCTTTGACCAGAACGGCGCCTTCCAGCTGGATGAAACCATTGCCCTGCTGCGGCAACGGCTTTCCGGCATGGATCGGGTAGTGCTGCCGGGCTTTTACGGGGCAACCGCTGACGGTCATGTGCGCACCTTCTCCCGGGGCGGCTCCGATGTAACCGGCTCCATCCTTGCCCGGGCGGTCAAGGCGGACATTTACGAGAACTGGACGGATGTATCCGGCTTCCTGATTGCCGATCCCAGAGTGGTCAGCGACCCGAAGGTGATCTCCACCATTACCTACGAGGAGCTGCGGGAGCTGTCCTACATGGGCGCTACTGTGCTGCATGAGGACGCCATTTTCCCGGTTCGGACGGCGGGCATCCCCATCAACATCCGGAACACCAACTGTCCGGATGCACCGGGCACCATGATCGTGTCCGACGACAATGACGAGGTCAGCGGCTACACCATCACCGGCATCGCCGGCAAGAAGGGCTTCTGCGCCATCAATATGCAGAAGGCCATGATGAACAGTGAGCTGGGCTTCTGCCGGAAGGTGCTGGGGGTTCTGGAGGACAACGGCGTCAACTTTGAGCATATGCCCTCCGGCATCGACACCATGAGCATCATCATCAGCGAGGCGGACATGGAAGGCAAGGAGCAGCAGGTGCTGTCCCAGATCCGGAAGGCGGTAAATCCGGATCACATAGAGGTGGAGCACGGCATTGCCCTGCTGGCAGTTGTGGGCCGGGGCATGCGGCGCACACGGGGCACGGCGGCACGAATCTTTGCGGCGCTGGCACATGCCCGGATCAACATCAAGATGATCGACCAGGGCTCCAGCGAGCTGAACGTGATCGTGGGCATCAGCGAAAGCGACTTTGCGGAAGCCACCCGGCGGATCTACGATATGTTCATCAACTCTGTGGAGTAATACGGCAATCCATTGAGAGCGTATGCAAAAGCATACGCTCTTTTTTTATTTTCCCCTTGACAGCAGGAACTGACAGTGTTATAATTGTATACATACTAGTTATACAATTTAGACTTTTCACGCCATCCGGAAGGCGGATCAGTCTTACAGGGAGTGTACACGCCATGAACATCAACATCAGCAACGCATCCGGCGAGCCGATTTATCTGCAAATCGCAAGCCAGATCAAGACCATGATCCTGGAGGGAAAGCTCCGGGCAGGGGAAACGCTCCCCTCCATGCGGAACCTGGCGCTGGAACTGCGGATCAGCTTTATGACAACCAAGCGAGCCTACGAGGAACTGGAACGGCAGGGGTTCATCGAATCCTACACCGGGAAGGGCAGCTTCGTGAAGGCACAGAACCTGGAGCTGTTCCGGGAGGAGCAGCTCAAACAGATCGAAGCCCTGCTGGCAGAGGCGGGGCAAAAGGCACAGCAGTGCGGAGTGACCATGGAGGAGCTCCATGAACTGCTGGATCTGG
This sequence comes from Ruminococcus sp. CAG:379, assembly GCF_000434255.1. Lineage (NCBI taxonomy): Bacteria > Bacillati > Bacillota > Clostridia > Eubacteriales > Oscillospiraceae > Ruminococcus > Ruminococcus sp. CAG:379. The sequence continues at coordinate 17,932 of NZ_FR894882.1, forward strand.
TGAACGGAGGAGAGTAACATGACCGAGTACGAATATGCCATTTCGGTGCAGGACGTGGGAAAGCGGTATGACCGGTTCGCCCTGGAGCATATCAGCTTTACCGTGCCAAAGGGCAGTATTATGGGCTTTATCGGGCAGAACGGTGCCGGAAAGACCACCACCATCCGCAGCATGCTGCACATCACAAACATTGACCAGGGGGAGATCCGGCTGCTGGGCATGGATCACATCCGGCAGGAACAAGCCATCAAGCAGCGGCTGGCAGTGGTGTTTGATGAACTGCCCTTTCACGGGGTGCTGACCCCGAAGGATATGGCACGGATCTTTGCGGGGCTGTATCCGGACTGGGACAATGCCGCCTACAGCCGGTATCTGGAGCAGTTCCAGCTGCCGGTGAAAAAGAAGATCGGGCAGTTTTCCAAGGGCATGAAAATGAAGCTGCAAATCGCCTGCGCCCTGTCCCACCATGCAGAGCTGCTGATTATGGATGAGCCTACCACCGGACTGGATCCGGTGGTGCGGGACGAGATCCTGCACCTGTTTATGGAGTATATCCGGGACGGGGAGCGCTCCATCCTCATGTCCTCCCACATTACCAGCGACCTGGAGAAGATCGCTGACTGCGTGACCTTCATTGACAACGGAAGGATCCTGCTGACCGGGTACAAGGATGAGATCCTGGAATCCCACGGAATCCTCAAGTGCAGTCTGGAGGAGGCTGCCGTTATGGATCCGGCGGATATCATCAGTGTTCGCACCAATGCCTACGGGGCGGAGGTACTGGTGCCGGATCGGGAAAGTGCCCGGTACAAGTATCGGAACGCCATTTTAGACCCGGCAAGCATTGACGATGTGATGCTGTTTTATGTGCACAAAGGGGAAAGGACGTGGTGCTGATGGCAAGATTACGAGCCCTGCTGTTCCGGGAATGGCGGCTGAACCGGAAAGCCCAGCTGTTGCAGCTGCTGCTGTTCCTGCTGTATGCAGGCATGATGTGGGCGGCGTGCCTTTCCAACATGTACGGAGACAGCCTGGAGGATCCGGCAGATCGGGCAATGACCCTCCGGGGGATGATCCAGGCATCCGCTCTGATGCTTGCGCTGCTGAGCGGATGCCTGGGGCTGTCCATGGATTTCACCATGAAGTCGGATCTGGAATCCGGCTGGCTCCGGTATTCCTACGCCCTGCCCATTACCACCCGGGACCGGGTGCTTGCCCGGATGCTCCGGAGCGCCATTGCAACAGGGATTGGCACGGCTTTCTCCCTGCTGAACATTGCCGGGCTTTGCGCCCTGGCGGATCAGCCCTTTGAAGCCGGTTATGTGGTGATGCAGGTGGCGGTGGTGGCACTGGTACTGCTGATGACCGTATTGAACGACTGCTTCATCTTAGGGGCAAGAAGCCCGGAGCATCTGAAAAAGCGCACCAACCAAAGCGGCCTTGCCCTGACGGGAGTGGGACTGCTGGCGGCGCTGTGGCTCTACAAATTCGGTGGGGAGCGGTTTCTGTCCCGGTGGCAGGATCCGGATGGCGTTGTAGATCTGATGCAGTTGTTTTCCCTCCGGCGGCTGCTGTGGCTGCTGCCTCTGACCCTGGTGCTGATCGCCTGTCACTATGGGGTCATGTACTGGCGGCTCCGGTGTGCGGAGGAAACGTCCCTTGGCTCCAGCCGGACAAAGGCATCCAAACCGGAGGATCGGAGCATCCAGACTCAAGGGCATTTCACCGGCTTTTTCTACAAGGAGCTGCGGCAGAACCGGCAGGGCATTCTGTTGGTGGTACTGCTGCCGGCGGCGCTCCAGGTGCTGATCGCACTGATGCTGCTCTTTGTGGAACTGACCAGTCCCGAATCCCTGTCAAACGGGGTGATTGCGATCCTGACCAATTCTCTGGTACGCTGCATCGGAACAGCCATTGCCGCCTTCTGCGTCAGCGGAATGCTCACCGGGGTATTCCTGGGGGACGACAAGAAGCTGTGGGGCTATTTTGTAGCATCCACTCCTGCCGGGATCCGGGGCGCCATGTACAGCAAGTACCTGCTGCTGGCGTTGATGAATGTGCTGTATCTGGCAGCCTGGTATGTGACGGACTGCTGCCTTGCCACCCTGCGGTATTTTGCAGTGGGGGAGGAAGCCCCCAGCCTGTTGGGTCTGTATGTGGCAGTGTTTTTCCTGCTGCTGTTGCTCAGTGCCCTTGACATTCCTTTTATTGTGCGGTACGGGGCAAAAAAGGGCAGCATCATCAAGCTGATCTACATGCTGTCCCTGGCGATCCTGTTCACCGTGATATTCGCCATGGTTTTACCAGAGACGATACGGGATCGGCTGATCCAGAAAGCCATCGATCTGTATCACGGGCAGGTTTCCACTGGTCTGCTGCTGGCTGTGGGGCTGTACCCCTGGGGTGCACTGACCGCCTACTGCCTGTCCTACAAGCTGTCCTGCAAGCTGTTTTTGAAGGGGGTGAACCGGTATGACTGAGAAAAAGCTGGCGGCAAAGCGGCTGCTGCTGTTCCTGGTGCTGGCGTTCGGCATCTCCTGGATCCCGGCACTGATCCTGAACCGGGTGTTCGGATATCATGCATGGTTTGAAACCAACCGGATGCCCCTGTTCGCCCTGCCGGTGCTGTACGCTCCTGCCCTTGCCAATGTACTGACCCGGAAGCTGACCCACGAGGGCTGGGAGCACAGCCTGCTACGTCTGCGGCTGAAGGGGAATCTGAAATACTATCTGACAAGTCTGCTGCTGGTCAGCGCCCTCAGCCTTCCCTCCGGGGCGCTGGCGGTGCTGATCTCCGGCGGGGACTGGGGCACGAATGGTCTCACCGGAACGGAGCTTACATCCACCCTGCTGATTACCTTTGCTACAGCGCCTCTGCTGGGCTTCCTCACCTTTGGGGAGGAGTTTGGCTGGCGTGGATATATGAACCAGAAGCTGGAATGCCTGCTGGGCACCACCGGCACGGTGCTTGCAGGGGGCATTCTTTGGGGCTTGTGGCATGCAGTGCTGACGGTGCAGGGGCACAATTTCGGCACGGAGTATCCGGGCTTCCCCTACGTCGGCATCGGCGCTATGTGCCTGTTATGCATCGCCAACGGCAGCATTCTCATGTGGCTCACAAAGAAAACCAACTCCATCTATCCTGCCGCCATTCTGCACGCCATGTTCAACTATGGGGGTGTACTGCCGGGACAACTGCTCAGCGGCAAGGTGCAGGCTCTGACCATTCCCCAACAGCTACTGTGCCAGATTCCCCTGTATGTGGCAGGGCTGGTGTGCCTGCTGCTGATGGTGCATGCAAAGCGGCAAAATGCGACCAAATAAAAAAGGCTGTACGGAGTAATCCGTACAGCCTTTTGTCTTAATACATTGTTCCGGTCAGCTCCTGCATCACATGGGCAAAGGCAGGATCCGCCGCCGCCTTGATGATCTGCTCTCCGTCCAGCCGGGGATTGTAGGGAATAATCCGCTCCCCGATGGTTTTCTTCATCAGGGCGGATCGGGAATCCTCCACATTCTCCCGGTACAGGTTACACAGGTAGGAAAACTTCTCCTGGAATGGATCCTCCAGGCACACCAGCATCCGGTTCAGCTTGTAGGAGGAGTTGGCGTCCTGCAAAGCAATCACCACATTGTTGTGGGATGCCTGCATCAGCTTGCACACGGTGGAGGAGAACTCGCAGGATGCATCCATGACGATGCAGTCATAGGCATGCGCCTCCACCAGCTTGGTTGCCATATGCAGATAGGTCTCCTTGGGAATCCGCAGGGACAGCCCCGGAGAGGAGAAGGGGGGGATGTAGTAAAATCCATGCCGCCGCACCAGGCTCTCCAGATCGTCCGCAATGCCGGCATTGTCCGGCGCAAAGATGCGCAGGTGATCGTCCGGCAGATACCGGCTCTCCCCCAGCAGCCAGTTGCAGCTCTGAAGCCTGTCCATGCTGAGGAACAGGGTCTTTGCCCCCTTTTCCGCCAGCGTGTACGCCAGTCCCATTGCCACGGTGGTCTTGCCGCTGCGCCCCAGGGGGGAATGTACGGTGATCAGCCGGGTGGCAAGCCGGGCAGCCTCCGGCTTGGGCTTGGTGGCATACAGCTGCCGCACCAGGGCAGGCAGATGGGCGGCGCAGTCCCGGGGCACCCGTACCCCATAGGGCAGACCCTCCGGTCGGGTGCCCTCCTTGGACAGCAGGAATACCCGGGTGGCAGGCAACCGCCCGGCAGCACCCAGGGTTCCGTTTTTCCGCATCCGGTTGTAGTATCCCTCCGAGATCAGCAGCAGATCCGGCTTTCTGTCCTCCTGAAAATAGGATTCCAGGTAGCTGTAGTCGGAAATGATTTCCAGATTCAACTGGCCGCACTGCTCCAGCAGCAGGGTTTGCAGCTGCATCAGATAATCCTCAGAGGATGCCGCCAGTACCAGCTGCATCATGACTACTCACCTTCTCTTTCCAGCATGGTCAGCTCCGCACAATCGTCCATATCCACCTTGCCGTCTCCGTTCAGATCCGCCGCCTTCCACTGGGCAGGGCTCAGCAGAATTTCTCCGTTGACGGAACCGATCAGAAGATCCCGATCCTCCCTGGTGATCTTCCCGTCTCCGTTCAGATCCCCCGGCATCAGCGCCGCCTCCGTGGTCACAGCCTGGGTGGCGGGCGCTTCCGTGGCAGCCCCCACCGGTTCCTCATCCCCCCGGCTGAACAGCATCAGCAGCACCACGATCACGATCAGCAGCACTGACGCTCCTCCGAACAGCAGCATTCTCTGCCGCAGCCGGC
>NZ_FR894882.1:22721-35824 GCF_000434255.1 Ruminococcus sp. CAG:379
AGCATTCTCTGCCGCAGCCGGCGGTTTTCCACCTGAAGCTGATGAAAGGCTTCCCCATGCTCCGGTGCGGGCGCCGGACGGGATGCCTCCTGCTCGATTTTCGGGATCCGGTCGATCAGGTCGTACAAGCCGTTACCCGGATCCTGCAAATACCGGAGGAGCATCTCGTTCCCCTCATCCCGGACGCACGCATTGGACTGGATGGTCTCCATGATCTCGTGCCGCAGCTCCGCCTCCGGGAACTCCCTGGCAGTTTCCAGGGGCGCATACACAAACGCCGGACGCAGGGTCTCTCCGTTCAGATAGACCTTGTCAAATTCCACGCAAAGGTTCCCCATCCGCAGGCCGCTCAGCTCCGACTGACGCTCCAGCTGCCGCAGGGCATGCAGCAGCTCCAGAATGGTCTGCCGCATCTGCTGGGGTGTCATATGGGCAGCACTGCTCTCCACGGTGTTGTAGGCGTGGGTATCATACACCAGGGTCATGACCCCGTTGATCTGCGCCCTTTGGCAGGGGAGCAGACTGCTGTGCCCGCCGGAGGTGATCTCCATCAGCTGGGTCTCACTGAGCCGATCCCCCGGCTCCAGGGTACATTTGAGCATATTCGCCTGTTTAATCAGATACATAGCCGTCCCCTCCTTCCGGCGGGCAGCATGGACGAATTACTCCGCCGGTTCCGCTTCCTGTGCTGCTTCCACCGTATCAGCGGCAGGCGTCTGGGCGCTCTGCCCCTTCTTCTTGAACACATCCATCAGATTATAGCCCGTCAGAGCCTCCACCGTCTCAGGCAGCTGCCCGATGATATCCGTTACATAATTGGTCACCTTGGAAGCGCCCCGTGCGCCCTCCCCATTGGTGCTGCCATTGTCCACAATGACGATCTTCTCGGTCTTTGCCAGAGGCGCTGCAATGGCCTGGGCGATCTCCGGCATTCTGTCCACGATCATCTGCGCCATTGCTGCGTCATTGTACAGCCGGAACGCCTGTGCCTTTTCCTTCATGACGTTGGCTTCTGCCTCGCCCTTTGCCTTGACGATCTCGATCTCTGCGGCACCCTTTGCCCGGATGATCTCCGCCTCTGCAAGACCCTGGATCCGGACAGCCTCTGCCTTTGCCTTTGCCTCCAGCTCGATGGAAGTAGCGGCAGCCTCTGCCTGGGCGATCTCCCGGTACTTTTCCGCTTCGGACTGCTTTTCGGACTGGAACTTGTCAGCCTCTGCCTGTTTCTTGACTCCGGCATCCAGCTCCTTTTCCTTCTTGAGCACTTCATTTTCCGCCAGCTCGATTTCCTTCTGCTTTTTCAGGATCTCGATGCGCATCTGCTCGTCAACCAGTTCCTTCTCCCGCTGCTTTTCCAGGATCTTTGCCGCCATAGCGGTTTCGATGACTTCCTTCTGGGTGATGTTCTCCTGGATCTGATACGCCAGATCCGCATTCGCCTTTGCGGATTCGCTCTGCTTCTTGTATTCCTGAACCTTCAGTTCCTTGTTCTTGTTGCATTCCTCGATCCGGGTCAGGGATTCGATCTTTGCCGCCTCACCCAGCCGGACAGCCTCCGCCGTCTTGATGTCGGATTCCATCTGTGCCTCTGCCTTGGCGATGTTGGCGTCCTTCTTCACCTGGGCGATCTTTTCCGCACCCAGTGCTTCCAGGTAGCCGTTCCGGTCGCTGATGTCCCGGATGGTGAATACCTTCATTTCCAGACCCATTTCCGCCAGATCAATGGCAGCCACCTCCTGTACCTTGGAGGCAAACTTTTCACGATCCCGGTAGATCTCCTCTACGGTCAGCTTGGACACGATCTCACGGAGCTTACCTTCCAGCACGTCGGAGCCGGTGTCCTTGATATTTATGATGGTTTTCTGCTGATTGCCGGTGTTGAACTGCTCCACCGCAGCCAGAATGGATTCCCGGTCGTTGCGCACCTTGATGACTGCAACGCCGCTGGCGGTGATGCCAACGCCCAGCATGGACAATGCGTCCTTGACCTGAACCTCTACCTTGATGTTCTCCAGGGATATGTAGTCCGCACGCTCCAGCAGGGGCACTACAAATCCGCCGCCGCCGCTGATGACCCGCTTACGCATACCGGTGATGACCATTGCCTTGTCCTGGGGCACCTTTTTCCACATGGTGAGGAATCCGATGACCACCAGTGCGATCACCAGCAGTACGATCACAACAATGTGACCCGTAGACCCCAAGCTGTTCCAAATCTCTTCCATTCCAAAACCTCCAACTTTTCATTTTTATGCAGCACACAACCGTGTGTTTGCTTACCGCAATGGCTGTACGATATATACCTTATCCCGGACCTCCAGCACCACAACGGAGGTACCGGTGGGGATCTCCTTCCCATCCTCCGACCGGGCGGGCTCGGAAATGCTGTTGCCCTCATACACGAAGGAGATCCTGCCGAAGCCCTGGGGGAAGATCCGCTCCGTCACGGTGGCGTTCATGCCAATAAAATCCGCCTCGCCGCCGCTTTCCTTTTCGGAAATCCGCTTCAGAGGGCGCACCACGAACCGGTTCACCAGGAAGGATGCCAGCAGACCCAGGGCAATGCCCAGGACGATCACCAGCCATAAGGGGATGCGCCCCTGCAGAATCATGCCCGTGCCCCCGAAGATGGTCAGAAACATGAACAGCAGGGAGGGGGACAGGGGCAGAAAATTCCCCGGATCCAGATGCAGCCCTCCCAGATCAAAATCCAGGTCAAAATCGATGCCGAAATCGATGATATCGAAGAAGGCACCCAGCAGGGCGTTGATGACCGTGACGGACACGCCCACCCAAAAGCAAACCTCAAAAACTGTCGTCATGCTTCCTCATCCTCCCGGACGGACGGCTCCGGCGCAATGCGCAGCCGCACGCTCTGGATCTTCTGATCCGTCATTTTCAGCACAGTCAGCTCAAATCTGCCGGAGGTGATCTGCTCTCCGGGCTGGGGCATGTGTCCAAACAGCTCCATCGCCCAGCCCCCTACGGATACGCTGGCGCTTTCAATGGCGTTTTCCGGCAGGGAAAGCTTCTCGCACAGGTCGCTGGTGCTCAGCTCCCCGGACACTTCGTATGTGTTTTCCCCGATCTGCGTCACCGGGGATTCCACCTCGTCATTTTCGTCGTAGATCTCCCCTACCAGTTCCTCAATGATATCCTCCATGGTGACGATGCCGGCGGTACCTCCGTACTGATCCAGCACCACCGCCAGGTGCAGCTTGGTACGCTGCATACTGCGCAGCACTTCACTGATGCGCTTGAATTCGGAGATCCGCAGTACATCCTGCATAATGGTGCCGATGTCCTGGCCGCCCTGATCCAGCATCCGGAAAAAGTCCTTGCTGGTAATGACTCCCACAATGTTGTCGATGCTTTTGTCATACACCGGCAGCCGGGAGTACATTTCCGTAAAGAACAGCTCCTTGATCCGGGTTACATCCTCCCAGCGCTCCACAGCCACCACATTCACCCGGGGGATCAGAATCTGGGCAACCTGGATCTCGTCAAATTCCAGGGCGGAGCGCACCAGGTCGCTTTCCTGCTCCTCCAGAACCCCCTGCTCCTCGATCTCGTCGATGATGACCTTCAGCTCATCTTCTGTGACGCTGGGTGCCTGCTCTCCGGATTTTTTCAGTCCCCGGATCTTCTGGAACACCCAGTTGACGGGCCGGAAAATCCACATCAGCGCCAGAATGGGCCGGTTCATCAGCAGAGCGCAGGACTCGGCGTGAGCCTTGGCGTATGCCTTGGGGGTGATCTCCCCGAACAGCAGCACCAGCACGGTCATCACCGCCGTGGATACCCCGACGGCGCTTGCCCCCAGGTACCGGGTGAACACCACCGTTGCCAGGGAGGCTGAAAGAATGTTGACCACGTTGTTGCCAATCAGAATGGCAGTCAGGGCAGCGTCAAAATGATCCGCAACCTCCAGTGCCCGGGAAGCCCGTTTATTGCCCTGGGCGGCGTAATTTTTCAGCCGGATCTTGTTGACGGTGGAAAATGCGGTTTCACTGCCGGAAAAAAATGCGGACATGGCAATCAAAAGCACGATGATAATGATCTCTGTCATTTATATCTCCTGTTTTTCTCTGTTTTCGCAGTGCTCCATTCCGGTTCGGTGGAGATATGCGGCTATGATTATAATATCATACCTTTGGAAAATAATCAAGGGGAACCGCCCGCCAAAAGGGGCGCAATCCGGTTTCAGAAGCGGATTTCAGCGTTTTGCATAGAAAATATGCAAGGAATTTATGCAGTGTGGAAAGATTCTGTACAGGATGCCGGAAAGGCGTAAAAAGTGGGGCTTGCAAAAACGCCTGTAAAATGCTATGATATAAGGGATACTACAAAGGCAACACCGCACAAAGCACCCTAGCGGCTTTGCCAAAAGAAAGGACTCCACTATGCTGAAGCTGATCGAAAAAATCCTGTCCTTCCTGCCCAAGCCCCTGCAGGATCTATACCACAAATATGAGGAGCAGCTGCTCTATGTACTCTTCGGCGGACTCACCACCCTGATCTCCATCGTCACCAAGCTGGCGGTATTCGCCCTGGTGCCGGATCAAGGGCAGCCCTGGCGCACCACCCTGGCAGTAACTCTGTCCTGGATCTTTGCAGTGACCTTCGCCTTCTTCACCAACAAAGCCTATGTGTTCAAGAACCAGACCAAGGGGGCAAAGGAATTTTTCCGGGTATTCGCCTCCTTCTACGGGGCACGGCTGCTGACCTTCGTGCTGGAGGAGGGCATCTTCCTGCTGTGCTGCGATCTGATGCACTGGAACGAAACCGTCATCACCTTTGTCAGCCAGGTGCTGATCTTTGTTGCCAACTATGTGCTCAGCAAGCTGCTGGTGTTCCGGAAAAAAGAGAAGGGCGAGGCGGAATGAACCGGGTCACCATCGCCGGGCTGGAACTGCCCCGGACTGCCGCCCTTGCCCCCATGGCATCCGTGGCGGATCGTGCCTACCGGCAGCTGTGCCGCAGCTTTGGCGCATGCATGGTCACCAGCGAGCTGATCTCCGCCAAGGGTATGTGCTACAACGACAGCAAAACCGCAGAGCTTTGCACCATCACCCCGGAGGAGCGCCCCATGGCGCTGCAATTGTTTGGCAGTGAACCGAAATTTATCCAGCAGGCGGTGAAGCTGCTGCTGCCCTTTCAGCCGGATGTAATCGATCTGAACATGGGCTGTCCCGTGCCCAAGGTGGTGAATACCGGGGCAGGCTCTGCGCTGATGCAGGATATGAACACTGCCGCCGACCTGGTGGCAGCAGCCCGGATGGCGTCGGACGTGCCGGTAACGGTGAAGATCCGCCGGGGCTGGAGCGAGGACACGGTAAACTGTGTGGAATTTGCCTGCCGGATGGCGGAGGCTGGGGCACAGGCCATTGCCATTCACGGAAGAACCCGGAGCCAGATGTACAGCGGCAAAGCGGACTGGAGCTGTATCCGGGCGGTGAAGCAGGCAGTGTCCGTGCCGGTGATCGGCAACGGGGACGTATGCAGCGGAGCGGACTGCCTGAACATGTACCGGGAAACCGGCTGCGACCTGGTGATGGTAGGCAGGGCGAGCTACGGAAACCCCTGGATCTTCCAGGAGATCGACGCTGCCTGCCGGGGCATCCCCTACACGCCCCCTACCGTGGAGGAGCGGATGGAAACCATGCTGCTGCATATCCGGATGATTCTGGAAACCGGCAAAGGAAAGCCGGAGCCGCAGCGGATGAAGGAAGCCCGGAAGCATGCGGCATGGTACCTGCACGGGCTTCGGGGTGCGGCAGGGTTCCGCTCCCGATGCTACGGGCTGGACAGCTACCAACAGGCGGAGCAGCTTGCCCGGGACGTGCTTGCCATGCAGGAACAGGAGGATGCCCATGTACAGCAGAACCATTGACCTGCACGGCATGACCGTTGCAGAAGCCCGACGTGCCATGCTGGCGCTTTTGAAAAGCTGTCCTGCCAGCGTCCGGGAAATCGAAGTGATCCACGGCTCCCACAGCGGTCAGGCACTGCTGCGGTATGTGCGGGTGGAACTGAAGCACCCCCGGATCAGCCGGAAGATCCTGGGACTGAACAACGGTGTCACGATTCTAGAGTTGAAATGAATGCGGCAGTATCGCAGAGCTTGCGGTGCTGCCGTTTTTTATCCCAGAACGCCCAGATGCTCCAGCAGGATCTTCAAGCCGATCAGCACCAAAATCACGCCCCCGGCGATTTCCGCCTTGGTCTGGAACCGGCTGCCAAACCGGTTGCCCACCCATACCCCAATCACGGACAGCACAAAGGTGGTGGCGGCGATGAGGGAAACGGCACCCCAGATGTTGACCTGTAAAAACGCAAAGGTGATGCCCACAGCCAGTGCGTCGATACTGGTTGCCACCGCCAGCATGAACAGCTCCTTCAGATCCAGCCTGGGCTGGGGACAGACCTCCTCCGGATCCTCGTGGAGCGCCTCCCACACCATCTTGCCCCCGATGAACGCCAGCAGTACAAAGGCGATCCAGTGGTCAAAGGCAGTGATGTACCGCTCAAACTGCTTGCCCAGCAGCCACCCCAACAGAGGCATGATCCCCTGGAAGCCTCCGAAAAACAGCCCGATCACCAGGGCGTGCTTCCGGTTCAGGGTCTTCATGTTCAGCCCCTTGCAGACCGATACCGCAAAGGCATCCATGGACAGCCCCACGCCAATCAGAAACAATTCTACAAATCCCATTTTCCTTCTCCCTCCGCAAATGCCAATAAAAAAATCGGGCACAACGCTGTACCCGATCCAGAGACCTACGCACAGCCCGAAGCCATACGCAAGTCTCGTTCTTTCAGACAAGCCAGACCAGAAGGTCAGTATGTTGACTTGCCACATCCGTATGATGCAAACTACTCCCTTGCAATTGCTCCATTATAACATAGCTATGCGGCATTGTCAAGGGACATGCAAGGCATGTTAGCGGACAACCGGTGTCTGTCCCATTTTCTGCTTCATTTCCCGTTTCCGGGCGTACATGGCCTCGTCCGCCTCCTCCATGATCCGGCTGATGGGATCCTCCGGGGATTGTGCGCAGGCATACCCCCAGGCGATGCTCAGAGGCACGGCGCAGATTTCGTTTTCGTTGAACCGGTCCATATCCTTCTGCATGATCCGCAGAGCGGACTCGATGCCCTCCCTGCCGGTGCTGCTGGAGATCACCACGGCAAATTCATCTCCGCCGATCCGGTAAGTGGTGCCAAGTCCGGCAAAGGCGCCGTGGATGACGCCGGAAGCGCCCTTGATGAGGATGTCCCCCTGCTGGTGCCCGAACTTGTCGTTGGCGGTTTTCAGATTGTTCACGTCCAGCATCACCAGGCTCACCGGGTCGATCTGCTGCCGCATGGTTTCCAGGCCGGCAAGCCGCTCATTAAAGGCAGTCCGGTTGCCGATGCCGGTGAGCCCGTCCTTATAGGCAAGCTGACTGACCAGCTCCAGCTGGCTGTTTTCCTTGACCTGGGTCATGGCCTGTAAAATATTCAGCACGCCGAACAGCAGAATAAACAGGATCATGCCCACCCGGGTGAACCGGGCGTTGTCCAGGTGGTAGCTGAGCTTACTGAGGATCAGATCCGCCCCTACGCAGACCCCCATAATGCTGATACCGGACAGGATCAGCCCCTTTTCCATCCGGGAGCGCTCCCGATCCCGGATGTTGATGGCAACCGTATACACAATCAGGATCAGGAAATACAGGATCAGCCCCTGGGTGATAAACAGGGTACGCATATAATCCGTTACGCCGCTCATGTAGAGGATGAGACAGACTACAAACTCCAGAACCGACAATCCAAAGCCGATATAGAACAAACGTTCCTTCCAGATCATCAGGCATTCAAACAGAAACAGTCCGATGGGGATGGGGGTCAGAGACAGGAGCATCAGAGAGAACACGTTCAGCGCCTGCTGGGAGGTGACGAACAGATCCGGCACATGGGTCTCTGTGAAGGACCAGAGCCCCACCACCACCGCCAGAATCCCCAGATACAGCAGCCCATGATTGGGTCGGTGCATGATCCGGTTGGCAGGCAGATCCACCAGCATGAACACAACTCCCAGAAACAGCAGCAGTCCGGAGGCGATCAATCCGGGCAGACCCTGCCGCACCACATCCACAATCAGCTGGGCACCACCGGCAAGCTCCATATCCGCAAAGCATTCATTGCTGGCGTTATAGGAAGTGGCATAGCGGATGGTCAGCGTCTGCCCTGCATAGGTACCGGACAGGGGAATATGGTGCCAGCAAGTGCCGGGGGAATTGCCGAATACATGGGATGGCTCCATGCCGTAGGAATAGATTTCATGCTCCCCTATGATGACAGTGAACCGCAGATACAGGCTGCGGAAGGACAGGGTTGCGTCCGTCGGCAGCACCTGGGGCAGCTCCGCATGGATCTCATACCATTCAGAGCGTGGGTGATCCTTTTCCGCATTCAGCAGTCCCGGATCCACCGCATCCCCCTGTTCATCCTGCCAGCCCTGGGAAAAGGACTGGGCAGACCTGCCCCAGTAGGGGCTTTCCTCACCGGTGGTGCGCCGGGCATTGATGCCGAACAGCAGCAGGGTACAGGCAAGCATGACAAGATATGCAACAAAAAAGAAACGATGTATATAACGGGTATTCATCAGATATCCTCCGAACCTGCAAAGACGAAATCAGAATTGTTTGCATCATCATAAAAGAAAAAGACAGCATTTCGCTGTCTTTATTATACTCCCTTTCCATGCTGATTGCAAGGGTACCAGCATACTATTTGGAATTTGTACACATTTTGCCCCCGGGGAACGGCAAAAGCCCATACCGAACTGGTACGGGCACGCTTGCGCAGAAGATGCGGCATCGCCTTTATTTTTCCGGCACGAACATCATGCCGAAGCTGACGGACAGCAGCAGGCAGCAGATCCAGATTGCCCGGCAGCCCAGAGTAAGAGTCAGAATGCTGCCAAGACCGGCACCCACGCCGAACACAAGGATCACGCTGAAATAGGTCAGCGCCTTTTGCAGGATCTCCTTGTCCCGGACACGGAAGTATGCACACAGCGCCTCCGTTCCGGCACGCAGATTGCCGATACACATGGTGCTGGCGTAGGCATGCCCCCGTACCTTATGAAAGGTCTGTACCTGCATGGCGCAGACAAAGGACACCAGCGCATTGGCAAGAGGCTCAAAAACCGGCGGCAGGAAGCCTACCGCAAGCAGAAGCACCACCTCACACAGCAGAATGATCTGCCGCCAGTGGATCTTTTCATAGCATTTGAGCCGGATATGAATCCACTCTGCAACCGCTGTCCCGATCAGGAACGCCAGAACCGGGATCAGATATTTCAGCATAGTCTGCCACTCCCGCTGGAACAATGCCGTACTGAGCAGCACGATGTTCCCCGTCTGGGCGTTGGCAAACACCTCCCCCCGGCACGTATAGGTGTATGCATCCTGAAATCCGCCGGAGAGAATGATAAAAAACGCCGCCCGGAAGCTGTCGGACATTTGCCCCCGAACGGGCTTAACGCCCTTCACAGTGCTTCCTCTTTTCGGGGAATGTCAGCACAAATGCCGTGTAGGAAAGCATAAAGCCCAGAGCAAGCAGGGTCAGCACGATCCAGCTGCCACCGGCAAGACATTTTGCAGCCAGTCCCAGCAGGAAACCCAGCGCAAAGATTCCGTCTGCGATGCGGTATCTCCTTTTCTCGGTGTGCGCACATTGCAGGGAACGGAGGATCAGGAAGCCCATCGCCCCATCAAACATGACGCACATCAATGCCTCTAATACCAGTTCCATTTTACAGACCCGCTTTCTTCCTGGGCAACGTCCGCCGCATGAGCTTTGTGCGGCATTGCCCTTGACTTTCTGAATTGTATTTATTATAATACAGGAAGGCATATATGTAAAATGTATGTTAGATATGATCGCGATATCATTCAGATATAAAAAGGAGCTGCACAGATGTACATCAGCTATGACTACTACCGGGTATTCTACTACGTTGCCCGATACGGAAACGTTTCACAGGCGGCAAGGCTGCTGCTGAACAACCAACCCAATCTGACGAGAACCATAAAAAAGCTGGAGGCTGAGCTGGGGTGTCCTCTGTTTTCCCGTTCTCGAAAGGGAATGAAGCTGACGCCGGAGGGGGAGCAGCTGTTCGAGCATATCCGCATAGCCATGGAGCATATCAGCGCCGGAGAAGCGGAGATCACTGAGCAGCGCAGCCTGCAAAGCGGCACGGTCTACATTGCGGCAAGCGAGGTGGCGCTGCGGTGCATGCTGCTGCCGGTGCTGAAAAAATACCGGCTGCTGTACCCTGGCATTCACATCCGCATCAGCAACCATTCCACGCCCCAGGCGATCAGCGCCCTGAAGGAGGGTACTGCGGACATTGCCGTGGTCACCACCCCCACCGTGCAGGCGGCTTCTCTGGCGGAGACTCTTGTAAAGCCCATCACCGAGGTTGCCGTCTGCTCCCCGTACTTTACCGCTCTGACAGGCAGACAGGTCAGCCTGGCGGATCTGGCGCATTTCCCCCTGATCTCCCTGGGGAAGGATACCAAGTCCTTTGCGTTTTTCTCCGGGCTTTTCACGGAGCATGGACTACCCTATCAGCCGGATATTGAAGCCTTCACCGCCGATCAGATCCTCCCCATGGTACAGGCGGATCTGGGCGTGGGCTTTGTGCCGGAGGAATTTTTACAGGACAGCAGCGGGGTCTGCAAGATCGATCTGAAGGAATCGATCCCCAAACGGCACATTGCCCTCATCAAGCGAAAGGAGCAGCCTCTGAGCGTGGCAGCCAGGGAGCTTGTCCATATGATCCTGGAGCAGTCAGAATCAGATGCCCTTGCAGTCTGAGGCAGGTTTGTGCTATAATGAACCCAAACAAAAAAGGGGCAGCCTGTGGGCTTGCAGGACTGCTCCGGAACATGGAGTGTTATGATATGAAGAAAATCTGCGCATTGCTGCTGGGCGTGCTGGTGTTTGCCGGATGCTCCGGCTGCGGACAGACCGCCTCCTCTCAGGCGGAATCCGCTGCCCCTGCCCGGCAGCCCACAAAATTCGACCAATATGTTTCCAACACGGTGATCGCCACCGGCAACAACAAATGCATCGATGAGGCGAATGGCGTCACCTACCGGGGATACTTTCCTCTGGAGGCATACGGCACCTTTGACTACAGCTTTTACTTCTCCAACACGGTGGATTCCACCTGGGACGATGGCAGGCTGGGCTATGGCGGTCAGCCCGGCGGCGCCTACAGCATTGCCGGAGCGGCAGTGTATGACGGCGGACAGATCCAGCCGGACGGCAGTGCTCTGATGACCGGAGAAGTGCTGCTGGCAGAGATCACCTTTGACGGCAGCAAGTCCAGACAGGTAGCGCCCGGAGAGACATTCTGGAGCGACCCGGTGTCCCTCACCCTGCCGGAGGATCACTATCTGATCTGGGAGTGGACCATCACCGGCAAGGAAATCCCCTGTATCTGCATGTCCGGTCTGACCCCCGCCTTCTACAGCACCGGCGGACAGTTCATTTACGCCAACGAGGTGCCCATGCCGGTGCTGATCGGCTGTGACCGGAAGGTAGGCACCAAAATCGCCGCCTTCGGGGATTCCATCACCCAGGGCTGTCAGACCACTGCCAACGGCCGGAAATTCTGGGCGGCACAGATTGCCGGCACCCTGGGAGAGGACTATGCCCTATGGAACCTGGGGCTTGGCTATGCCCGGGCAAGCGATGCCGCACGGGGCGGCGACTGGCTGGAGCGTGCCAAGGCGTATGAGATGGTGCTGGTGGCATTCGGCACCAACGACATCATCAGCGGCAGGTACGGAGGCACGGGGGCGGATTCCCCGGAGCAGATCGAAGCCTCTGTCCGCAGCATCGTATCCGCCCTGAGGGAGGCAGGCTGCCGGGTGGTGCTGTTCAATGCGCCGCCCTTTGATCTGAAGCCGGAGGCAGAAGCCATCCGCAACGCATACAATGCCGCCGTGCCGAAGATCGCAGAGGAGCTGGGGGCAGAATACTTTGACTTTGCCGCATGCCTGGCGGATCCGGCGGATCCTGCCAAAGCCCTTTACGGCGGACACCCCAATGATACGGGCTGTGCCAAGGCGGCAGACGCATTCCTGAACCAGTACCGGGCGCTGATCGACAGCACCATACAAAAGCCGTGAACCAAGCGCAAAGCCCGTCTGCACCAAAGGGTACAGACGGGCTCTTTTTATGCGCCGCCGATTTCCAGCCACACATATTCCGAGTGTGCCTCCGTGCGGATGGGATAGCCCCAGCCGCAGATGCCGGAGGTGACCACCGCATACATGCCGTTCTGCTCCCGGCAGCCATAGTTCATCTCATTGAACTGCACCAGCCGATCCAGCAGACCGATGGGAAAAATCTGCCCGGCGTGGGTATGACCGGACACGGTAAGATCCACCCCGGCAGCCGCATTTTTGGCAAGCCCCAGGGGCTGATGATCCTCCACCAGCCAGAAGGTATCCGGATCCGCATGGGTTTTCTCCAGAAGCTCCCGGATCTCCGTCCGGTTCTCCGCCAGGAAGCCCGGATCCGATCTGCCGATGAGGGTAATGTCCCCGTTGATGACCGCCGCATCCTCCGCCAGCACCCGGATCCCCTGACCGGTCAGGGTTTCATACAACTCCTGGGAGGTATAAGCCGGATCGCTGCTGTAGTTGTTCTGATCGTGGTTGCCGTAGACGTAGTAAATGCCGTACCGAGCCCGGATGCCTCCCAGCAGGGCGCATGCCTCCTGCATACCCGCCCGGCTGGTGTTCTCGTCCACGATGTCCCCGTCCAGCAGGACAAAATCCGGATTCTGGGCGGAGATCCGGTCACACTGCTCCGCCAGCTTTTCCCCGGTGATGCCGTTGCCGTAGTGAAGATCCGCAATCAGCACTGCCCGGTAGGGCTGGGACAGCTGCTTGTCAGTGGAGATCTGATATGTGGTTTCCACGACGTGGTTCATGTTCCAGTAGCCGTAGCTGAGGACGCATGCCACAAGCGCCAAAGGCACCAGCCCGCAGGCGAGGATCCGGTTGAGCCGCTCCGGGACGGGGCAGCGGCGGATC
>NZ_FR894882.1:35832-50226 GCF_000434255.1 Ruminococcus sp. CAG:379
GGGCAGCGGCGGATCCGCCGGTACAGATGCACCAGAAGATCCGTGACAGCGGAAAAAACCGTAAAATGCAGCATCAGCAGGCCAAAGGTGGAGAACACCATCAGACTGCATCCGGTGAGCGCCACCATCAGCAGACACCGAACCCACTTTGCCTTTTCCGGCAGGGAGAATGCCCGGAACAGCCGCCCCAGGAAGAAGTGATAATACACGCCGATCAGCCCGGCAAGCAGCAAAATCAGCAGGATCATTGCAGGGATCATAACAGTACGCCTCCGGGATTATGCTTCATAGTCGATGCAGGCTCTGGAGGCACGCACCCGGCTGATGAATGCGCCGAAATTTTTATGGGTGGGGTGGATCTGGTAGGCGTTCAGCCCTTCCATATCCTCAAAGGTACAGATCAGCGCCAGCTCGCAGTTGTCCGCCGGAGCATCCGGGGCGTTGACCACTGCCCGGAACTCCCGGAGAGTGGGAATCTGCGCCGGGAACTGCTCCAGCATGGAAAGCGCCAGTGCGGCATTTTCTGCGGCGGTGCGGCCCTGTGCCTGGGGCAGCAGCTTGAACATGACAATGTGCTTGATCATCACAATCGCTCCTTTTATTCGGACAGCACCCCGCAAAGCTTGTGGGGGCTGCCGCAGTATGTATGTAGTATACCACCCTACCGGAAAAAATGCAAGGCGCAGTTCATCCGGTCAGGGACAGCAGGGACACCTGCCAGATTGGTTCCCTGTCCCGCTGCCCGAACAGGGGCAGAACCAGGAGCATGCCGGTACAGCAATCCAACGCCCCGAACACCAGGCTCCGGGTGCGGCTTTCCTGTTCCTTGCTGTCCTCCTCCGCCAGGGTCAGCACTGCCTCGCTGGACAGCAGCTGATCCAGGGACACACCGAAAAAACCGGAAATGGCTTTCAGAGAATCAATGCTGGGGTATCCCCTGCCGGATTCCCACTTGGACACCGCCGTCCGGGATACATACAGGGCAGTCGCCAGCTCCTCCTGGGTCATGCCCCGCTGCTTTCGCAGCTCCTGTAATTTTTCGTGAAATTCCATCCTGCACCTACTTTGAAAATACGTCCGTAAAATACCCGGAAGGGGAAACCGGTTCTCCGGCAGCGGTAAGGTGCTGGGTATCCCCCATAACCTGACAGCGGAAGTATGCCTCGTCCCCATGCCGCTCCTCCGACGCCAGAATGGTGACCCCGGTGGGCGCCATAAACATCCCATGCCACAGGGGTACCGGAGACAGGTTCAGCAGATGCCCCATCAGAGTCATGGTGATGCCGAAATGGCAGAAGAACACCAGGGTGTCCCCATTGGGGCGCACTGCCCGGTAAAAGCCCCCGTCCCGCACATAGCCATGCGCCGCCAGCAGCCCGTCCAGCCCGGCGCATACGGCTGCGTATGCCTGGGGCAGAGGGCTGGATGCATACTGGGGTGCCTCCACGAACCGGTTCCGGTCGAACATTTGTTCCTCCCTTGTCCACTCGGAGGGGAACAGATCCCAGGGGATCCGGGTGCCTCCTGCCGGATCCGGTACCGGCAGGGAGAATTCCTCCAGCCAGGGCAGAATCTCCGCCTCCATCCCCAGCTTTTCCAGGCTCCGGGAGGCAGTGTCCCTTGCACGTCCCAGGGGAGAGCAATACACCCTGGTCACATCCCAGCGGGCTACCCGCTCCGCCAGGCAGTCTGCTTCACGCCAGCCCTTTTCCGTCAGAGAATCCCGAACGTAATCCGGATCCCCATGTCTGATAAAGATCAGTCGCATGCTGACCACTCCTTTTCATGTAATGTCCTTAGTGTACCACATTCCCCACCCGGATGCAAGCCGCACGCCCTTGACAATCCTGCGGTTTTGTGCTATGGTAATCCATGCGATGTTTGGCACAGTCCCCCCGAATTACAGAAAAAACGCATCCGCTTACGCAGGCGGCATGGAGGATGGGCTGTGTTTCCGGAGGCTTCTTATGACCGAATCCAGATTACAGAAGTGCATTGTCACCGTGTACTTCGTGCTGATGATGTTCGTTCTGGGCGCCAGCGACGCCCTGCGGGGCGTGTTCCTGCCGGTGTTCCGGGACAGCTTTTCCCTCTCCCAATCCCAGTCCTCTGCCATCATCATGTGCAGCTACATCGGCAATCTGCTGTTTCTGTGCATCGGCGGCAGGCTGGTTGACCGGATCAGCCGGAAAAAATTCATGTACGGAGTCATGCTCCTGTGGATGGGAGCACTGACCGCCTATCTGCTCACTGCCAATTACTACGCTCTGCTGGTGTTCATGCTCTTCAGCCTTGGGGCGTCCACCATGCTTTCCACCACCGTAAATCTCCTGACTCCCCTGGTGTACGCCGCCCCAGCCTTTTTCGTGAACTTCTTCAACTTCCTCCAGGGTGCCGGCATCAGCACCGCCCAGAACGTCGGAGGGCGGTTCGCCTCCTCCCTGTCTGCCTGGAAGGGGGCGAATCTGATCCTGCTGGCATGTGGCTGTGTGGGACTGGTACTGCTGTGGTTCGTGAAGCTGCCCCAGCCCAAGCCGGATGCAGGCTCCGCAGGAGGATACAGCGCAGTGATCCGGAACCCGGCATGCAAATACCTGTTCCTGCTGTGCGGCTTTTACTGCATCACCGAACACGGGCTGCAAAACTGGCTGGTGACCTACGGCAGCGATTATCTGGGCTATACGGTGCCCCAGGCTGCCCGGTATCTGTCCTTTTTCTTCGGCGGCATCATGGCAGGGCGGCTGCTGTTCGCCCCCCTGGTGCAGAAATGCGGCATTATGCGCAGCATGCGGGTGTTCGTGGCTGCCGCCGGGGTGCTGTACGTTTCCGGCATGCTGCTGGAGCGCCGGGGCATGCTGCTGCTGTGCGGCTCGGGACTGGCGTTCTCCATTCTCTGGCCCACCATCGTGCTGCTGATCGGCAGATACTATGACCCGGGGCTTGCCGGCACCGCCACCGGCTTTATCACCGGTTTCGCCACCCTGTTTGACGTGGCGTTCAACGCCTGCTTCGGCAAGCTCATCGACTGGCTGGGCTTCGGCACTGCCATTCAGATTCTGCCGGTTTCCATGCTTCTGCTGTGCCTGAGCTTCTTCCTGCTTCGGATCCGGGTGCCAAGATCCAAGGAAATTTTGTAGAAATTGCACAAATTGAAGTCCCGTATTCATTAGATACGGGACATTTTTTACAAACTTATATAATTTGCGCTTAAAATTATATAATCCGCTTGACAAGTTGTGAAAACGGTGTTATAATGATAATCACAGAAAGGAGGTGCAACAGAATATGAGCAAGCATGTATACAGCCTGGTGCTGATGGACGAGGTGGTGGAAGCCATCGACCGGCTAGCATATCAGCAGAACACCAGCCGCTCCAATCTTATCAACCAGATCCTGGCGGAAAAGGTCTGCTGCACCACCCCGCAAATGCGGATGAACGACATTTTCAACACCATTTCCAGCCGGATGACCGGGGATTGCTTTCAGGTACAGCCCCAGCCCTCCGACGCCATGCTGTCCATCCGCTCCGCACTGAAATACAAGTACAAGCCCACCATCCGCTACAGCCTGGAGCTGGTGCATTCCCCGGGGCGGACGCTGGGGGTACTGAAGGTATCCTTCCGAACCCAGTCCGCACAGCTGCTGTCGGAGCTGACGGTATTTTACAAGCTGTGGGCGGCACTGGAGCATCAGTTTCTGCTGCCGGGCATGCCGGAGGGAATCCACTACCAGATCGAGGCGGGCAGATTTATCCGCACCTTCCGGCTGCCTCCGGATCAGAAAGAACTTTCCACCGACCAGATCGGCGAGTACATTGCCGGATATATTCGCCTGTTCGATCACATCTTAAAGGTGTATTTCGCCGCCCTGCCCCAAGGACAGGATACGGCCCTGGAAGCAGCCACGGCGGCATACCGGAAGCTGCTGCCGAAAAAAATCGTGCATATCTAGATGCTGTCAGATGCTATGATTACACCCAAGCAGAAAGGAAGATGGCTTTATGAATACAGAGAAACTGACCCAAAAATCCATGGAAGCGATTCGCAGCGCCAACAGTCTGGCGGTGGAATACGGCAATCAGCAGATTGACCAGGCGCATCTGTTCCTGGCACTGCTGTCCCAGCAGGACGGACTGATCCCCCAGATCATTCCCCAGATGGGCACGGATCTGCAAATGCTCCAGACCGAGGCACAGCGCCTGGTGGATCAGCTGCCGAAAGTATCCGGCAGCGGCAGAGAGCCGGACAAGGTGTATGTAACACCGGGTACGGACAAGGCGCTGAACGCAGCGGAAAAGGCTGCCCAGCGGATGCAGGATGAATATGTGTCTGTGGAACATTTGTTCTTAGGATTGATCCAGACCGCAGAGGGCAAGCTGGCACAGCTGCTGAAAAGCCACGATCTGACGGAGCAGAAGCTGCTGACCGTATTGCAGACCGTCCGGGGCAGCACCAAGGTCACCAGTGACAACCCGGAGGGTACCTATAACGTGCTGAAAAAATACGGGCAGGATCTGGTGGAACTTGCAAAAAACAACAAGCTGGATCCGGTCATCGGCAGAGACGAGGAGATCCGGAACGTGATCCGGATTTTGTCCAGAAAGACCAAGAACAACCCGGTTCTGATCGGTGAGCCCGGCGTGGGCAAAACCGCCATTGCAGAGGGGCTTGCCCTCCGGATCGTCCGGGGAGATGTGCCCGGCTCTCTGAAGGATCACCGGATCTTCAGTCTGGATATGGGTGCACTGGTGGCTGGTGCCAAGTACCGGGGCGAATTTGAGGAGCGTCTGAAGGCGGTATTGCAGGAGATCCGCAAGACCGAAGGCAAGACCATCCTGTTCATCGATGAGCTGCATCTGATCGTTGGCGCAGGCAAGACCGACGGTGCCATGGACGCAGGCAATATCTTAAAGCCCATGCTTGCCCGGGGCGAGCTGCACTGTATCGGTGCCACCACCCTGAACGAATACCGGCAGTACATTGAGAAGGATGCCGCCCTGGAGCGTCGGTTCCAGCCGGTTATGGTAAATGAGCCAACTGTAGAGGACACCATTTCCATTCTCCGTGGCTTGAAGGAGCGGTACGAGGTATTCCACGGTGTCAAGATCCAGGATCAGGCGCTGATCGCAGCGGCAACCCTGTCCAACCGGTACATTACCGACCGGTTCCTGCCGGATAAGGCCATTGACCTGGTGGACGAGGCATGCGCTATGATTAAAACCGAGATGGAGTCCATGCCCACGGAAATGGACGAGCTGTCCCGGCGGATCATGCAGCACGAAATCGAGGAAACCGCTCTGAAAAAGGAGACGGATAACCTGTCCAAGGAGCACCTGGAACAGATCCAGAAGGAACTGGCGGAGATGCGCTCCAGATTCGACGAAATGAAGGCAAAGTGGCAGAACGAAAAGAATGCCATTACCAAGGTGCAGAGCCTGCGGGCGGAGGTGGAATCCGTCAAGGGCGAGATTGAGCAGGCAACCCGGAATGCGGACTACAACAAGGCGGCGGAATTGCAGTACTCCAAGCTGCCCCAGCTGCAAAAGGAGCTGGAGGAGGAAGAAAAAATCGCCAACGCCAAGAAGGATGCAAGCCTGCTGCGGGATAAGGTCACGGAGCAGGAGATCGCTCGGATCATCTGCCGGTGGACGGGCATCCCGGTGGCAAAGCTGATGGAGGGCGAACGGCAGAAGCTGCTTGGCATGGAATCCATCCTGCACCAGAGAGTCATCGGTCAGGACGAGGCTGTGGAGAAGGTCAGCGAAGCCATTCTCCGTTCCCGTGCAGGCATCCAGGATCCGGACCGGCCCATTGGCTCCTTCCTGTTCCTTGGCCCTACCGGCGTGGGCAAGACGGAGCTTGCCAAGGCATTGGCAGAGGCGCTGTTTGACGATGAACGGAACATTGTGCGGATCGATATGAGTGAATATATGGAGAAGTACAGCGTGTCCCGTCTGATCGGTGCGCCTCCCGGATATGTGGGCTATGACGAAGGCGGTCAGCTGACTGAGGCGGTACGCCGGAAGCCCTATTCCGTTGTGCTGTTCGATGAGATCGAAAAGGCGCACCCGGATGTGTTCAACATTCTGTTGCAGGTTCTGGACGACGGACGAATCACGGACAGCCAGGGCAGAACCGTGGACTTCAAGAACACCATCATCATTCTGACCTCCAACCTGGGGTCGGATGCGATCCTGAACGGCATCACCGCCGACAACCAGATCTCTCCGGAGGCACGGGAACAGGTGGAAGCGCTGCTGAAGCGGCAGTTCCGTCCGGAATTTCTGAACCGTCTGGACGAGATCGTGTTCTACAAGCCTCTGGCAAAGGCGGAGATCGGTGCCATTGTGGATCTGATGCTGAAGGATCTGGAAAAGCGTCTGGCAGACAAGCAGATCACCCTGCGTGTCACCGACAAGGCAAAGGATCACATCATCGAATGCGGCTACGATCCGCTGTACGGTGCCCGTCCTCTGAAGCGGTATATTCAGCAGAAGCTGGAGACCCTCATTGCCCGTGCCATTATCGGCGACCAGCTGCGCACCTCCGGTGTAGCAGTGGTGGACTATGACGGCAATCAGCTGACCCTGACCCAGCAGGAGGCGTAATTGCATAAAATCCACACTGCACCAGGTCTGTGCGGTGTCACATAAAAAGAGCGCATGCGAACCCCATCGCATGCGCTCTTTGTTTTGGCTTACTGAAGCTCGGAACCGTCCGCAGCCTTCAGAGACCCGGTGCAGATCATGATCAGGTCGATCAGATACCAGATGCCGAGACCACCACAGGTCAGCAATTTGAGGATGCCCAGACCGGTATAGCCAAGGTAGAAACGGTCAACCCCCAGACTGCCCAGCAATACAGAGAGAATGATTGCAGTTGTTTTGCTTTTCATGTGGAAAACCCCTTTCCTATATGATGGATTTATCATAACAGAAAGGCTTGCATTTGTCAACACATCTGACGCAATTTCGACATAGTTTACAAATCAAGCATGAACTTTTTCAACAAAAAAGCAAAATTATTGATGTATGAAACACATCCAAGGAAGAATTTACCCGGTTTCCTTGATGCATGCCCTCGCCTTGGTGACGATGGTCTTGTCGTTTTCATAGGTCAGCACATGACCGGCGTGGACGATATCCACCCAGCGGATCTCGGCAATCTCCTCCTCCTGGGGAACAAAGTTGAAGGTCTTTGCCTTTGCCAGAAAGTACACCACAACCTTCTGGGTGTCCCGTTTTGGGGAGTAAGAAACCGTCTCCCGGAAAGTGGGGTCAATGTTGACCTCAATGCCGGTTTCTTCCCGGATCTCACGCTCCGCCGTCTCCACCTCGGTCTCGTTCCCCTCTACATGGCCCTTGGGAAACGACCAGTGACCGCTGTTGACATGCTTGATCAGCAGGATCTCAATGTTGCCGTGTGACTTGCGGTAAACAATGGCGCCACAGGATTTCTCATGCAGCATATCAGACGTCCTTTCCATGAAAAAATGCCTGCATACAGGATGCAGAAAAAACTGTATTCAGTATAGCATATTTCCGTGAAATTGTCCAGTGCTTTGCAAAAGAAATCGCACCTGCGTTTTCACGCAGATGCGACAGAATTACTCCACAGTGGCGTACAGGTTGGTTTCCCACGCCGGGATATACAGCTGGTGCCGGATGTAGAGCTTATACTTGGGGTTAATCCGCTGGATCAGCAGAGGCAGCTCGAAAATATCCTCGTTCCGGTGGTAGAGGGATACCATCAGCCGGGGCGAATACCGGGCGATGGTGCGGCTTGCGCCCCAGATGGCTTCCCGCTCGGCACCCTCCACGTCCATTTTGATGATGGTGGCACGCTCTCCGTCCAGAATGCTGTCCACGCTGCGTGCCTGGGTCATATTCCCGTCACTGGAGATGGCGGACTGACGTCCTGCCTTGGTAGCAAAGGGCAGCTCCGTGTCCACACACCATGCCACACAGTTGTAGGCGTCAATGGCGGGGGTGTGACCGATGAACTTGGTGAGCTTCTTGAAATTCTTCTTGTCCGGCTCAAAAGCAATGATCCGATTGAACTTCCCCCGTGAAAACTCCAGCAGCTCCCGGATGGAATCCCCGTTGTAGGCACCCAGATCCACGAAGATCTCGTTGGTGGTGGGGCGGATCAGCTCCTTGTAGATCTCCGCCTTGGGGGTGGTGGCAGGGGTCAGATAGTCGATGTTGCCGCTGATCTTGAAATTAAGGATCCCGGCGTACACCCTTCTGGAGGCATCGTCCGCCAGCAGGTCATATACCTGCTGCAGCTCCTCCGCATGCTCCAGGCAGTACTCGTAGGTAAACAGACCGCCCCCGGTCACCGGCACGTCCGGCACGATGAGGGTATGCTCCTGGGACAGGGCAACGATCTTGTCCACCAGGGACTGGAATCCGGCAGCAAAGGCAAGGACGATGACGAAATCCTCCACCGCCTCCTCTACCTCGGACAGTTTATGCACCCGGTACCCCTCGAAGGAATGTCCCCGGACGAATTCATCGCTGGCGAAGATCCCGGCAAGGGGAATGCCGTAGGACTTCATGGCGGTCATGATCTTGATGGCACCGTCCCCCATGCCGTAAATAAAGATGGGCCGCTGTTCTTCCTTGAGCTTGTCCCAGCTGCTGCGGGTTTCCTGAATGAAGGGCAGCACTGCTCCCGTCTGTTGGTTATTCTGCATCGTCATACTCCACTTCATCTTCCATATCATCAGATTCATCCAGGTAATCCCGATGGGTTGCGCCCATCATATCCCGTCCCCGGATGTGGAACCGGTCACGCTGCTGATCCACATATTTATCGATCAGCTGCGCCACCCGGCGGGGGGCTTTGACGGACAGAACCTCCTTCACCGGCGTGTCCGTATCCTTCACATACAGCACGATGGTGCCGCAGCCGAACAGCCGCTGACCAAAGGACAGCTGCATTTTCTTGTCCACCACCTTGTACAGCTCCAGCTCATCCTCCTCCAGGCTTAAAAAGCCCTTCCGGGTGATGAACTTGGTTTCCGTCAGAAAGTAGCGGGTAAAGGACAGGGGCAGACCGAACAGCGTTCGCTTCTTGTCGCTCCAGACGTACTGGATCTCTTCTTTTGCCATCAGTAAAGCTCCTTTGCTGCGTGGGACATTCTGCTGGGGCAGGGATCAGAGGGTGATCGTCACACTGCCGGAGCCGTCAGCGGTCACGCACTTGTCCGTGCCGGCAACAGCAATTTTGAATGTCTGGGTTGTCTTGGTATATGTGACAGTGATGGTGCTGCCCGCACGCTCTGCGGTCAGATCCATCAGCTTGTTTGCCTCCTTGTCGTAAACGGAGGTCTGTGCGGATGCCCCATCGGAAAGCTGGTAAATGGTGACAGTGGCATCGGTCAGGTAGTCGTATTCAAAATCAGACTGGAATGCGCCGTAGGTGATGATGGAGTTGGGTCTTGCCAGCACCGGCATCTCTAGATAAGAGCATGTACGGCGGACGTATCTGCCGCCCTGGATCTCCTCTCCGGTGATGATATCCGTCCAGACGCCCTCCGGCAGGTAGAATTCTGCCGTGCCTTCCTCGTTGAGCACCGGTGCACACAGCAGGTTGTCGCCCAGCATGTACTGGCGATCCAGATACAGGCAGGCAGGATCCTCTGCATAGTCGATGACCATGGCACGCATCATGGGCACACCCACCGCAGCGGTCTTGACCGCCTGTGCATACAGATAGGGCATGAGCCGACCCTTCAGCTTGGTAAAGAACCGGAGCACGTCCACGGATTCCTCGTCAAAGAGCCAGGGCACCCGATAGGAGGTGGAGCCGTGAAGCCGGCTGTGGGTGGACATGAGTCCAAAGGCGCACCAGCGCTTGTACACATCCGGAGAGGCAGTTGCCTCAAAGCCGCCGATGTCATGACTGAAGAAGCCGAAGCCGGAGGCGCACAGGGACAGACCACCCCGGATGGTCTCCGCCATGGAGGAATACTCTGCGGAGCAGTCGCCGCCCCAGTGTACCGGGAACTGCTGTCCCCCGGCGGTGGCGCTTCTTGCAAACAGGCATGCCTTGTTTTCCCCGTAGTAATCCTTCAGCACGTTGAACACGATCTTGTTGTACAGATAGGTGTAGTAGTTGTGCATGGGGATGGGGGCGGAGCCGTCGTAATACACCACGTTGGTGGGGATCCGCTCGCCGAAGTCGGTCTTGATGGCGGTCACGCCCATTTCACACAGGCTCCGGATGCCGGCAGCGAACCAGTCGCATGCGGCAGGGTTGGTAAAGTCCACGATTGCCATGCCCGGCTGCCACATATCCGTCTGGAACACACTGCCGTCCGGGTTCTTGATGAAGTAGCCCTTCTCCACGCCCTCGTCAAACAGGCAGGAGCGCTGTGCAATGTAGGGGTTGATCCACACGCAGATGCCCAGACCCCGATCCTTGAGCCGCTTGAGCATTGCCGGCGGATCCGGGAACTGGGTGGTATCCCACCGGAAGCTTGTCCACTCGTATTCCTTCATCCAGAAGCAGTCAAAGTGGAACATTTGCAGGGGGATATCCCGCTGCGCCATGCCGTCAATGAAGGAGGTGACGGTTTCCTCGTCATAGGTAGTGGTAAAGGAGGTGGACAGCCACAGCCCGAAGGTGTTTGCCGGCGGCAGGGCGGGCTTGCCGGTGAGGGTGGTGTAGTTGGACAGCACCTGCTGCAGATTCTCGCCGCCGATGAGGAAATACTCTAAAAATTCCCCGGGCTTGGTGATGGACACCTTGGACACCGTGTCGGACGCAACCTCGTAGCTGATCCGATCCGGGCTGTTGACGAATACGCCGTAGCCCCGGGAGGAAATGTAGAAGGGGATGGATTTATAGCTCTGCTCGCTGCAGGTGCCGCCGTCCGCATTCCAGATATCCACGGTCTGCCCGTTCTTCACAAAGGTGGTGAACTTTTCACCGAAGCCGTAGATGCATTCTCCCACGCTGAGGGTCAGCTGCTCCCGGATGTAGGTGCTGCGGGGATCCGCCGGATCGCTCCAGAAGGTATCGTCGCACTTGGCGTGGCGCCGGTTCTCCGCCCGGAACTGGTTTTCCTGGATGTAGGAGGTGGAGCGCCATGCGCCGCCGGTGAGCCGCTTGCCCTTGTAGGTATAGGAAACGTCCCAGTTCTGTCCCTTGCTGATCCGCAGAACCGTATCCCCGGAGATCAGCTCCGCATAGTCCTGTTCGTTGGTGATCTTCGGGGTGTAGCCCTGGTCCGCATGCAGTTCAAACTTGGGCTCATTGTGCAGCACCCCTTTGAAGTGCTGGATGGATACCCGGATCACGTTTTCCTGGGTGGAGGAATAGGTGATCTCCAGGGTCACGCCCCCCAGGGTCATGGCACGGTTATAAATGGTCTGGGGAGTCACCAACAGCGTAATGGAATGGTCTGTGGTGGTTACCTCGTAAGCCTGTACGGCGTAATCCACCTCGTAGCCTCTCTGGTTGAGCCAGAATCCGTCAGAAAATTTCATAGAAATACTCCGTTTCTCCGCCGTCAGACTGAGAGGATGCACCAGAATCCGCTGCGCTTGGGAGACCGGTGTGAACACACTGGCTGCACGGCGGGGCAGGCAGGGTTCTGATGACAGCGCCACACAGCTCTGCACAGTGCCGCCCTGTTTTTTCTGTCCGGCAGCCGGAAAAGCCCTGCCGTATCGCTTACCATTGTAGCATAATTCCCGGCAGGTGTCAACGGATGGGAGGGGGAAATCTATGACCGAATGTCACATTTACTGCGGAAAAATTCCCGCCGGATGACATAAGCCCCAACACGTCCGAATATATATGCTCCGTAAGCGAAAAAGCAGAAGGAGGTACCCAGATGGAATTGAAGGTGAACAGGGAAGTCATTACGGTGTGTGAGGAGCTGTACAGCGGCGTGCAGGAGCAGAGCACGGAGCTTGATTATATTCTGCCGGATTACTTCCCGGAGATCTTCCGGATCATCCAGGCACGGATGGAGCCCCGGATCGAAAGCTACGCCATCAGCGACGGCGTGCTGACCTACGAGCTGTGCGTGGAGATCTGTGTGCTGTACTGCGCCCAGGACAGCCCGGCGGTACACTGTGTGCGGCAGAAGCTGTGCTACACCCGGACGGTGGAGCTGGGCAGACAGTGCGAGGGCATCGCCGCAGAGCTGATCCCCAAGCCGGACTATGTGAACTGCCGGGCAGTAAACCAGCGGCGCATCGACCTGCGGGGAGCGGTGTCCGTCCGGATCCGTGCCACCTGCGGCAGTCAGCAGGAGGTGATCGGGGACATTTTCGGACTCCACGCCCAGACCCGGAAGGAGCCTGTAACCTATACCGCCCGGCGGCTCCACGGGGTACGCACCTTCACCCTCAGCGAGGTGGCGGAGCTGGGGGAGGCAAAGCCGGCGGCATTGCAGATCCTCCGGACGGATGTGCAGCTGCTGGGAGGAGACGCCCGGATCATAGCCGGAAAGCTGGCGGCAAAGGGGGACGCAGTGGTGCGGCTGCTGTACAGCTGCGAGGGAGGCATGGAATCCATGCAGTTTACCCTGCCCTACAGCCAGATCGTGGATCTGGAGGGCATCGACGACGCCTTTTCCTGCACTGTCCGGCCGGAGCTTGCAGGCTGTGAGATCACGCCGGCGGCGAAAAATGACGGGGAGGCACGGAGCATTCAATGTGAGCTGCGGATCCGTCTGGTATGCACGGCGGTAAAAACCGCAGTCACGGAGCTGGTCACGGACGTATTCTCCACCCTGCATCCCTGCAGTTATACCGCCGCTCCCGTGCGGCTTTCCGGCTGCGGCGCACCCGTATCCGACAGCGGTGCGGAGCGATGCACCCTGGTCAGCAAGGAGGGGGAGATCCGCCGGGTATATGACGTATGGTGTACCCCCCGGAACATGGGCGCAAGAGTCCTGCCGGAAAGCGGCAGCATCGAGGTCAGCGGCATGCTGGCGTGCAGCGTGCTTGCCCAGAGCGACAGCACCGCCCCGGTGATGCTGGAACAGGAATTCCCCTTTACCCGGATGCTGCCTGCTCCGGAGGACTGTACCGCCGCCCAGGTGCAGGTACAGATCCCTGCCTGCTCCTACACCCTCACCGGCTCGGATACAGTGGTGTTGCAGCCGGAGCTGCGGATCCTGGCGGATACCCAGGTGCTGCGCTCCATGCCCCTGCTGACGGAGGTGCATATCGACCAGGAGGAGCGGATCGCCCCGAAGGACAACTGCGCACTGCTGCTGTATTACGGCACCGCAGGAGAGACAGTGTGGGACATTGCCAAAAAGTACAGCACCTCCATCCAGGCGATTGTGGAGGAGAACGATCTGACCCAGGAGCGGCTGACGGAAAACGGCATGCTCCTCATTCCCTTGGTGGACAGGAGGTAACCGAATGGCACAGGATATTTACGCAGACATTGCGGGCCGCACGGACGGCGACATTTACATCGGAGTGGTGGGGCCGGTGCGCACCGGCAAATCCACCTTTATCAAGCGGTTCATGGAGACCCTGGTGATCCCCAACATCCAGGGGGAATATAAACGGGAGCGGGCGATGGATGAGCTGCCCCAGTCCGCCGCCGGAAAAACCATTATGACCACCGAGCCCAAGTTCATCCCGGAGGATGCGGTGGCGATCACCCCGGAGGAGGGTGCACGGCTCCGGGTACGGCTCATTGACTGCGTGGGGTACATCGTGCCCAGCAGCCTGGGATACATCGAAAACGAGAACCCCCGCATGGTCGCCACCCCCTGGTTCGAGGAGGAGGTACCCTTCAACATGGCGGCGGAGGTGGGCACCCGGAAGGTGATCTCGGAGCATTCCACCATCGGACTGGTGGTCACCACGGACGGCTCCATTTCGGATATCCCCCGCAGCGAGTACGCCGAGTGTGAGCAGCGGGTGATCCGGGAGCTGCAGGAGCTGGGGAAGCCCTTTGTGGTGCTGCTGAACTGTACGGATCCGGAAAGCGAGGACGCCCTGGCGCTGTGCGAGCAGATGCGGCAGGCATACGGAGCGGCGGTGATCACGGTCAGCTGTCTGGAGCTGACGGAAACGGATATCCGCAGCATCATCACCCAGATCCTCTACGCCTTCCCGGTCAAGGAGATCCGGGTGGAGATGCCCGGCTGGATCACGGAGCTGGCACCGGATCACTGGCTCCGGGAGTCCGTATTCGGCGCCATCCGGGCAGCAGCATCGGAGCTGGTCACTGTCCGGGACGCACGGGGGCTGTGCGAGCACATCAGCTGTCCCCAGATCACCGACGCAAAAGTCCGGGACATTGACCTGGGCTGCGGCTCCGTCACCGTGGGGGTGCGCCTGGAGCCGGGACTGTTCTATCAGATTCTGGGGGAGGCAACCGGACTGGACATCGGCTCGGAAAGCGACCT
>NZ_FR894882.1:50279-51897 GCF_000434255.1 Ruminococcus sp. CAG:379
GAAGAAGGCATACGGCAAGCTGGAAAGCGCCCTGGCGGAGGTAGAAGCCACCGGCTACGGCATCGTGATGCCGGATATTACGGAGCTGTCCCTGGAGGAGCCCAAGATCATCCGGCAGGGGGGCAAATACGGGGTGCGCCTGAAGGCATCCGCCCCCTCCCTGCATCTGATGCGGGCGGACATCAATACCACCATCAGCCCCATCGTGGGCTCCGAGGCCCAGAGCAAGGAACTGGTGGATTACCTGCTGCAGGAGTTCGAGGAGAATCCTACAAAGCTGTGGGAATCCAACATTTTCGGCAAGTCCCTCCACGATCTGATGAACGAGGGGCTGCAAAACAAGCTGTACAAAATGCCGGTGGAGGCCCGGATGAAGCTGCAGGAGGCACTGGAGCGGGTCATCAACGAGGGCTGCAACGGTCTGATCTGCTTTATTCTCTGAACGAATACCGGACAGCGCATGCTGTCCGGCTTTTTGCGTATCTGCCGCCTTGACGAACGGGATAAAAAAGTATATACTAGAAGTATCACAAGCTATACAAGGAGGGCATTATGCAGGAACCACAAACCACAACCCCTTCCGGGATCGATCCCAGAAATCCCTTTGACAATCCCACGGAAAACCGTGATTATAATCTGGACTATTCGGATATTCTCCCCCCCATCACAGCCCCCGGATATGAACTGCCGGTGCTGCCTGCCAAGCTGGAGCGTGCAAACATCCGCCGGTTCTACAACCTGGGAGGCGGCATCCTGCTGCTGCACCTGGTTGCCACCAATGTGATCGCCACGATCCTGTACACCATCTTCCCCCTGGTGCTGTCCGGGGTGGACCGGCACCTGAACGGCACCCTGCCGGACAATTACGACTCCATCGTCAGCAGCTACATCAGCAATTCCTCCCTGTCCATGGCGCTGAACACCTTTGTGTTCCTGCTGGGCAATACGGGGCTGTTCCTGCTGGGCTGCCGATGGGCAAAGATCCCAATCGGATCTTTGTTCCAGACCAAGAAGCTCACCGTGCCCACCATGCTCCGGTATATGGGGCTGGGTTTGTTTTTACAGCTGGCATCCGCCCTGCTTGCCACCTTTGTGGACGATCTGCTGGTCAAGGGGGGCTATGGCACCTACACCCCGGATTTCAGCCTGTCCGGCAGCAAATTGCAGCTTGCCGCCATGATTCTCAGCACCTGCCTGGTAGCGCCCATCACCGAGGAGCTGCTGTACCGGGGCTTTTTCCTGAAGGTCATGTCCCGGGTGAGCCAGCGCTTCGGCATCTTCATGAGCGCCCTGTTCTTTTCCCTTGCCCACGAAAACATCGCCCAGGGCATCCTCACCTTCCTGGTTGGCATCCTTCTGGGATACATTGCCACCAAGCACGATTCCATCATCCCCTGTATCGTGGTGCATTTCACCATCAATTCCTACAGCATGCTCACCTCCCTGCTGAACGAATTTGACCAGGAGCTTGCCAACGTATTCTCCGGGCTTACCGCCATTATCATTCTGGTGGGCGGCGCTGTGCTGTTCGTGTACACCCTCATCAAGGAGCGGCTGCCGGACAATACCCCCCGGCAGAGCCTGCGCTGCGGCAGGATCGCCATCGGGGCATGGCCCC
>NZ_FR894882.1:51923-55906 GCF_000434255.1 Ruminococcus sp. CAG:379
ACCGCCGCCATCCACATCGGCGCAGCCCTGCTGTATATGAACGTAAATTGATGCGGCCGGACCGGCTTCAGATTATTTTAAGCAAATGGGGGTATGCTATAAACATACCCCCCTCTAAGATCATTTCGCCGTGTATGCCACGGCAATTTTTTTGCCCCGGATTTTTAAGATTATTTTAAGACTTATGTATTATACTTTGTCATGGATTGAAAAATCCCCAATTCCCCCATTTTATCGTTTGCTTTGTTTTCCGGCTATGTGCGCTCTGCGTGCATAGTCCTTTTTCTTTTTTCAGGCATACGCTGCCCGGATCAGAGTCTGTACCAGCTCCGGATACCGCCACTGGCAGGTGTTCCGATCCAGCAGACCCATGCACTCCTCCCTGCCGCTGGTATCATCCCACCACAGGCACCGGATCCCACGGCGTGCAGCCTCCCGGACGTAGTATTCCGCCCAGGCAAGCCGCTGGGCATCATCCGGCTTGCTGACAGCCGCAAATTCCCCCAGCAGCAGGGGAATGCCCTGCTCCGGGAACCGCTTTGCCAGCCGGTCAAACAGATCAGTCAGCTGGGCGTGATCCGCCGGTGTGCCCCACTGGGTTCTGGGAGCAGCCCAGTTCACCTCCCGGGCAGGGAAACAGAATTCCGTGGGGATATAGGCGTGAACGGATGCCAGCAGGTAGGGATCCTCCGGCAGCACCAGTGCGTCAATGGCTGCCTGCTTTGGAGAGGCGGCATAGGTGGGCAGCAGCAGCTTCCGGGTCTGGTTGATCCCCCCGGATGCCCGGACAGTCCGGACAAAGGCATCGTTCAGCCGGTTTACTGCCTGGTACCGCTCCGGATTCCCCACCCAGTCGCTGCCGCAATGGGGCTCGTTCATACCCTCAAAGATCAGCTTGTCCCCGTATGCGCCAAACCGCTCCGCCAGTTGTTTCCACAGGGCAGTGAACACCGGCAGTACCCCCTCTATGTGGGCGGCATCCGGCACCAGCCAGGCATGGGGACTGGGTATGGCGGAGCCATCGTGGTGCATGTCAAGGATCACATACACATCCAGCTCCATTGCCCAGCGGATCACCTGCTCCACCCGATCCAGCCATGCCTCCTCCAGCTTGTATCCGGGGGCGGCACCGAAATGCCCCGACCAGGTCACCGGGATCCGGATCACGTCAAAGCCTGCATCCGCCACGGCTTGCAGCACCTGCCGGGTAACAGGAGGATTGAACCAGGCGGTTTCCGCCGCCAGTCCCTTGTCCGGGGCAAAGCTGTCCAGGGTGTTCCCCAGATTCCAGCCGATATGCATCCGGGCGGCGGTCTGTGCCCCGGTACAAGGGGTATTCTGTTCGTTCATATGCAACACTCCATTCTCTCTGCGGGGTCTGATATTGCCTCATTATAGCACGGATGTGTGGAACCGTCCATGTACAAACTATATGAAATTCCGCTGGAAAATTGTGCGCCTTGCCCGAATTCCTCCGCCATCGCCAGATAAAACTGGAAATGTTGACAATTGTGCCGGAGCGTAGTATAATAAAGGCGAACCATATGACCTATACAGAAGCGAGGTACCCTATGATCTTTGACCTGTCCAAGCACACTTCCAGTCCCACGGATCACGACTGGGAGATCTTCCAGAAGCTGTTCCCCTATATGGGCGCATTTTTATATATCCACACCACCCGGGAGGCGTACCTGGACGACAATGCCTTCCGGATCCTGCATATCCAGAAGGAGCATGCAAACGGGCTTCTCTCCCACGACCGGTTCACCCAGGTGATGCAGGACATTACCCGGAACCCGGTGGCACGGCAAAACCAGGTCTACCAGTACAACGTAGGCAGCGAGCAGATCCAGCTGCGGCTCAGCTTTGTGGAACGGGACGCCCAGAGCTGGATGGGCTTTGTCCAGGACATTACCCACTACAACGATGTGTTCTGCCCCACGTACCAGGACGCAGGGGAATACGATCCTCTGACCCACCTGTACCACCGGAGCGCCTTTATCCGCCGCACGGAGCAGTGCATGCGGGAGTGTCCGGGGGCAGGGTATCTTGCCATCCTCCATGTACACGGCATTGAGCAGATCGCCCAGCAGTACGGCTACAGTCAGAATGACCGGTGCGTCATCGCCATCAGCCAGGCGCTCCGGCGCTTCTCCTCCCCCCAGGTCATCATCGGCATGCGCTCCTACAAGGAATTCATGGTATATGTAGGGGGCAGTGCCGCAGAGCAGGCAGGCACGATCTTTCAGCGCATGCGGGCTGCCATTTCCGGCTGCGTCATCACAGACGATTTCGGCGAGGTGCTGAAAATCGATGCCAGCGACGCCCTGACCATCAGTCTGGGGTACTCGGTGCGCACCGCCGGCAGCCATGATCTGGACGCCCTCATCAACCACGCCAACTTCTCCGTGTTTGAGGCCATGAACGAGCGGAAGGATATCTGCGCCTTCAACAAAGCCCGGTATGAGGCGGACAAGACCCAGTTCCGGGAATTGCAGCTATTCCGGCGGCTGGTCAGCGACAACGCCTTTACCTATCACTTTCAGCCCATCGTCAGCGCCAAGACCGGTGAGATCTTCGCCTTTGAAATTTTGATGCGTGCAGGGGATCTGCCTCTGACCGCCACCCAGATCCTGCGGATCGCCGAACAGAACAAGCGGCTGTATGCGGTGGAGCATGCCACCCTGTTCAACGCCATGCACGCCTTCACCGAGCATCAGGAGGCACTTTCCGACAAGAAGCTGTTCATCAACGGGATCCCGGATCATTTGCTGACGGAAACGGACTTTGACCTGCTCCATACCACCTACGGGGAGCTTCTGGAAAATATCGTGATCGAGGTTACGGAGCAGAGCGATGTGGACAGCGACCTGGTGGACACGCTGAAGGCACGGTGTACCACCCTGGGGTGCCAGTTTGCCATTGACGACTACGGGGCAGGCTACTCCAACACCTCCGGTCTGCTGCTGATGATGCCGGATTATGTGAAGATCGACCGTGCCCTCATCAGCGGCATCGAGAACGACTCCAAAAAGCAGCGGCTGGTGTCGGATATCATCAGCTTTGCCCACGAAAACGGCATTTCCGTCATTGCGGAATGCGTGGAGACCCGGCAGGAGCTGCGGACGGTGATCCAACTGGGGGCGGATCTGATCCAGGGGTTCTACACCTCCCGGCCCAAGCCCGTGCTGCTGCGGCAGATTTCCAAGACCGTCCAGAACGAGATCATCAGCTTCAATCTGGAGACCCGCACCTTTGCCAGCCGCAGCTACACCGCCAAAAGCGACGAAAGCGTGGAGCTGATCCGGCTGGCGCTGGAGCATTACACGGATATCCTCATCCGGGAGCAGTGCCTGACCATTGTGGGAGAAGCGGCGCATACCTCCAACATGGTGCTGAAGATCGAGGACGGACTGGACTGCACCCTGACCTTGCAGGATGTGAACCTGCGTGGGGTGGACAGTCCCTCCATCCAGTTGGGAGAGATGTGCAGTCTGACCCTGGTGCTGGAGGGAACCAATACGCTGGAGCATATCGGCATCTATGTGCCGGAGGGCTCCTCCATCACCATTGTGGGGGACGGGGATCTGACCATCAACACAGACCGCTCCAACAGCTTCGGCATCGGCAATGACCTGGAGCACGGCTACGGCAATATTACCCTTGCCACCGGGGGAAGGGTGACGCTGAACACCAACGGGGAGCAGTGCGTAGGCATCGGGGGCGGTCTGAATGAATCCGGCTCCCGGATCCGGCTGCTGTCCGGAGAAATCAGCATCATCACCTCCGGCATCGCAGGCATCTGCGTAGGCAGCCGGGAGGGGAACGCCCAGGTAGAGGTATCCGACTGTGATCTGGCGCTGACGGCGGATGCGGCAAGTGCCGTGGGCATCGGCTCCTTCCGGGGCAGCGTGGACATCGCAGTCAACGCCCGGGTGGATTTCCGGGGCACCGGCAACAAGTCCGTGGGCATCGGCTCCCTG
>NZ_FR894882.1:55915-59469 GCF_000434255.1 Ruminococcus sp. CAG:379
CGGCTCCCTGGAAAAGGGCGTCGGCAGCATCGACATCCGGGACGCCTCCGTGAGCATGGCTATCAACGCCCGGTTCTGCTCCGCCATCGGCACCATTGACGGCAGCATCAACACGGTGGTGGACGGTGCCAACATCGCCCTGAACTGCGAAGGCTCGGAAATCGCCGGCATCGGGGATCCCAGGGGGGCAGGCTCCATTCTGCTGAAGGATGCGGAGCTGGATATGACCATGCTGGCAGCCAGCGTCATTGACGTAGGCACCCGCTGCGGCAGCGTATCCACCCAGGGAGGCAGAAAGAGCGTCCGGATCAATCCGTAATCAAGGGCAACACAAAAGGCAACACCGCACAAAGCACGCCTGGCGGCTTTGTGCGGTGTTGCCAAAAAGCGCCCGTTCCCAATTCAGGGAACGGGCGCTTGGTATATCCGGAAGGGATTATGCGATTACACGCACACGGATGACGCCGTCAATTGCCTTTACGGTGTCAACAATGCTGTCGGCTACATCGCCGGCAACGTCGATCATGGTGTAAGCGTTGTCCTTCTTGCTGGCATTGACCATGTTGTCAATGTTCTTGCCTGCATCGCCCAGAGCGGAAGTGATCTGTGCAATGATGGTGGGCACATTCTTGTGCAGCACACACAGCTTGGTGCCGTTTGCATGCATTTCTGCGTTGGGAAAGTTAACGGAGTTGATGATATTGCCCTGCTCCAGGTATGCGGACAGCTCATCCGCAGCCATCATAGCGCAGTTGTCCTCGCTCTCCGGGGTGGATGCACCCAGGTGGGGGATCGCAATGATATTCTTTACGCCGATGGTATTGGCGTTGGGGAAGTCGGTCACATAGCAAGCGATCTTGTCGGCTTCCAGTGCTGCGATCATGTCAGCATCGTTGACCAGCTCGCCTCTTGCGAAGTTCAGCACTCTTGCGCCGTCCTTCATCTTGGCAATGGCAGCAGCGTTGATAAAGCCCTTGGTGTCTGCATTGCAGGGAACGTGCAGGGTCAGATAATCTGCCGCAGCCAGTACCTCATCCGCAGACTTGGCAACCTGTACTGCCGGGGACAGACGGAGTGCAGCCCCAACGGACAGGAACGGGTCTGTGCCGATGACCTTCATGCCCAGGTCAATGGCAACGTTTGCAACCAGTGCGCCGATGGCGCCCAGACCGATGATACCCAAGGTCTTGCCCTTGATCTCCGGCCCTGCGAACTGGCTCTTGCCTTTCTCCACCAGCTTGCCTACATTGTCGCCCTCCTCCTTGAGGGAGGGAACCCAAGCCATAGCCTCGGAGATCTTCCGGGAGGACAGCAGCAGTCCTGCGACTACCAGCTCCTTTACAGCGTTTGCGTTTGCGCCGGGGGTGTTGAATACAACAATGCCCTGCTCTGCGCACTTGTCAACGGGAATATTGTTCACACCGGCACCTGCACGGGCAATGGCAAGCAGATTGCTGCCGAATTCCATATCGTGCATAGCGGCGGAACGAACCATGATTGCATCCGGATTCTCCGGTGCGTCAGCAATGGTATACTTTGCAGCGTCCAGGCGGCAGGTGCCTACCTTGGAAATTTTATTGAGTGTCTGAATCTGAAACATGATAACCCTCCTGTTTCCGTGTATCCTTAGGCGTTTTCAGCCTCGAACTTCTTCATGAATGCAACCAGCTTCTCCACGCCTTCGATGGGCATTGCGTTGTAGATGGAAGCACGCATACCCCCCACGCTCCGGTGACCCTTGATGTTGATGAAGCCGTTCTTCTTTGCCTCTGCCACGAACTTTGCGTCCAGGTCGGCATCGCCGGTTACGAAGGGCACGTTCATCAGGGAGCGATCCTTGCCCTGTACGGTGGGCTTGAAGAGCTTGGAGCTGTCCAGGAAGTTGTACAGAATGGCAGCCTTCTTCTCGTTGTGCTCCTTCATAGCGGTCAGACCACCCATCTTCTCAATCCATTCCAGCACCAGCTTGAGAATGTAGATGCCGTAGGTGGGAGGCGTATTGTACATGGAGCCGTTGTCTGCATGGGTCTTGTAGTCGAACATGGTGGGAGTGCCTTCCTTGGCATTGCCGATCAGATCCTCACGGATGATGACAACTGTCAGACCGGCAGGGCCCATGTTCTTCTGTGCGCCTGCGTAGATCATGCCGTACTTGCTTACGTCAATCGGCTCGGACAGGATGCAGGAGGACAGGTCAGCCACCAGGGGCACATTGCCGGTATCCGGCAGTTCAGCGAACCGGGTGCCGTAGATGGTGTTGTTCTGGCAGATGTGGAAGTAATCTGCGGTGGGGTTGAACTTGGACTTGTCAAGCTCCGGAATGTAGGAGAAGGTCTTATCCTTGGAGGAAGCGACAATGTTGCAGTTTTCTGCGCCGCAGAGCTTTGCAGCCTCGGAGTATGCCTTGTTTGCCCACTGACCGGTGATGACGAAATCCGCCTTGCCGGTCTTATTCATCAGATTCAGGGGGATCATCGCAAACTGAGAGGATGCGCCGCCCTGGAGAAACAGTACCTTATAGTTGTCGGGAATGGACATCACCTTGCGCAGTCTTGCCTCGCAGTCATCGATGATTGCCTGGTATTCCTTGGAACGGTGGGACATTTCCATTACGGACTGACCGCTGTCGCCGTATTCCAGCAGCTCATCAGCTGCGCGCTTGAGAACTTCCTCAGGAAGGGTCGCCGGACCTGCGCTGAAATTGTAAACTCTGCTCATTGTAGATAACCTCCGTTGAATTTGATGGGGCCACTGTCCGCCCAGGACGGACGCATGACCGCCCACAGTACATAACATATAATCATTATAGCGCGTTTTATGCCAAAAGTCAATATAATTCTTGCATGATTGTGAATAAAATAACGGCTTGTCCCAACCGTTTTCTTGGCAAAACCACGAAAAAGGAGGCTTTTCCGCAAAAAGCCTCCTGAAAAATCACATATGGGGGTATATTCATTTTTATATCCGGCTATCCGGCAAAGACCTGTACCCAGCTCCGGGTGGCGGAATCATACCCCACCCCCAGCATGGAAAAGCCATCGTTGAGGATATTCGCCCGGTGTCCTTCGGAGCTCATCCAGCCCTTCATGACCTCCTGGGGGCTGGCATAGCCCTGGGCAATGTTCTCCCCCGCCGTCCTATACGCAAGGTCGCATTCCTCCAGCACGGTAAAGCAGGAGGAGCCATCCGGCCGGTTGTGACTGAACACCTGTGCGATCTCCCGGGCACGGATGTCCGCCGCCTTCAGCAATTCCGTATGCAGCACCAGGGGCGCAAGCCCATACTCCGCCCGTGTCTGGTTTACAAACTCCAGGATCTGGGCAGCGTATGTCGGGGCATTCACCGGTGTTTCCGGCTCCGGGTCAGGCTCCGGCTCCGGCTGCGTGACAGACGTCTGCGGCGGCTTTGTCACCGGTACAGGCTCCGGTTCCGGGGCAGCCATGGTCTTGACAGGCTCCCGCCGGGCAGTCCGGGGTGGCTGCGTCTCCGCCGAAGGGGGCGCAGTGGTCTCCTCCTCCGCCGGGGCAGTGGTTTCCGGCGGCAAAGCCGTGGTG
>NZ_FR894883.1:0-5975 GCF_000434255.1 Ruminococcus sp. CAG:379
TCTATTTTACCGGGAAGGGGGCAAACTCCCCTTTTATATCCCTTTACGTTTTATTGGCGGCGTGCCAATCCTATTTACGCTGTGTGGGTTTTTGGTAACAGCATCTTATGCAAAATCCAAAAATGTAGGAGAATATTTTAAAAAAAGGTTCTTTCGCATTTTTCCACCCTTGTGGTTCAGCGTATGGATTGGCTTTGTGATTTTATTACTGTTCTCCAACGGTGCATTCCCAGTAGGAAAAGCAGCTGTGTGGACATTCCTCCAAGGATTTGCTTTGCAGTATACGCCCGGATTTGCAAAGGAATTCGGTAGTGGAACGTTTAACGGTGCATTATGGGCACTGTTTACAGAGATGCAATTTTATTTATTAGTACCACTATTCTATCGCTTTATGAAAAACAGAAAGATAAAGAGCTGGCTAGTGATAGGCATTGTGCTCATTGCAGTACAGATTGGTGGAACAGAACTGGCTGCGGCAAGCCATAGCCGTGGGTTAATACTGCTATGGAAGCGTGGTATTCTTGCGCAAAGCAGCTTCTTCTATATTGGAAGCTTTCTGTATGTTTTTAAAGACACTGTGTTGAACCGGTTAATCAAATATGCACCTTGGCTGTTTGCGGGGTATACATTTTTGTATATTCTTTGGAATATTTTCGATATTGGCATTTTACAGATGCTTGCCACAGATTGTCTGATACCGATTTTGATTTTGACTTTGGGTTATTTCTTAGGGCAGCATCGCTTAAGGTATGATATCTCCTATGGAATCTATCTGTATCATGTGATGATTATCAATATTTTCTTGGAATTGCAGCTGGCTTTGAATATCGGAACGATACTGTTGATTGTGTTGCTGTCATGTGGTTGCGGAGTGATTTCTCTGCTGATTGATAAAGGCTTCAGAAAAATATTACCTTAAAACAACACCGCACAAAGCCTGCCTAATGGCTTTGTGCGGTGTTGCTCAAGATATATCATACCAGAATAGCAGATTTCCTGCTTGTGCATTCACTCTTATGCATTCTCACTGCATCAGCATCCGGCGCAGCCGCACCAGATCCGCTGCGTCCAACCGTTGATCCCCGGTCAGATCCGCCTGGACTGCCTGCTCCGGAGTCAAAGTACCCTGCCTGAGCAAATACCGTTGCAGCTGCACCAGGTCAGCCACGTCCACATCCCCGTCCAGATCCACATCTCCCAACAAGGACTGGGTGTACACCGCTTGCACGGTCACATCTCCGGTCAGCTCCAATTGGCAGCTTGCATCCGTCAGCTTTTGCTGGTCCCCGATGTTCCAGTATGCAAATTGATACCTTGCCTTGGGGGCAGCAGTCAGCGTGACCGGTATATCGGTGTAATACTTTCCAGTCCAGTCGCCGCCGGACAGATCCGGGGTCAGGCTGTTGACCTGTACAGTCCCGCAGGACTCGTCATTCCGCACTGTCAGGGAAACCAGCCGTCCTTGCAAAGACAGGGTTCCTGCCAGGGCAGAGGTGATGCTGTCAAAGCGACTCTGATAGAAGGAACGCACCTGCTGCGTTTCCGAGTTGTATTGGGACTGGGCATACTGCCCACCAGGCCAGCCCGGCCAGAACCGGTTG
Source organism: Ruminococcus sp. CAG:379 (assembly GCF_000434255.1). NCBI lineage: Bacteria > Bacillati > Bacillota > Clostridia > Eubacteriales > Oscillospiraceae > Ruminococcus > Ruminococcus sp. CAG:379. The sequence goes on from NZ_FR894883.1 coordinate 1,602, forward strand.
TAAGTAGCAAGGGTCATATCCTTGTACTGCTGGGTAAGCGCTTCGATCTGCGCTGTCACCTGCTCCGGCTTGAAATTCTCATTCGCCATGTCCATAAAGGTCAGACAGAAATCCCGGCGGAAGGTATCGTTTTGCAAAGCAGCACTGAACAGCTTAGACAGGAAGCAGTCCTGCTTCAGCAGACCGGCAAAGGAATTATCGCTGGGCTTTGTCTGCCCGTACAGATTGGTGCTGTATTCTGTATCAAACAGGATGAACCGCCACTTTCCGTCTGCATAGGGGTTATCCTCCTTCACCAGCATGGATTTCCACATAGCCATGTTGTTCTGACCCCAGTCCGTGTTGTTGTAATAAAACTCGGCACTCATGTAATCCATGAAGGATTGAATATCCACCTGGGCACACAGTTTTTTGTAGTTGGCATCATCGGAAAGATCCGCAGTTTTGACCCACTCATACAAAGCAGTAAACTCTGCAAAGCCCTCCTCCGTGCCTTCATCCAACTCCTCATTCTTAATGAGGCATACGTCCTTTTTCTTGATGCCGTAATGATCCTTCACCAGGGAATCACTGAGCTTTTCCGTGATTTCGTAATGCCCCCAGAACTCCCCATCCACAAAGACAATGCAAGGCTCCATGCCCTGGGTCAGCAGATTCCGGTCGCTGACCAGGGACTGGTTCAGCTTATCCCGGAACCGGGTGTACTGGCCGTCGTTGCCGGCATTCCGTAGCATGAAACTGTCGAAGGAATCGATCACGCCGCCATTGAACTGGCTTTGTACCTTGCCGGAAAACAGGTCGTACTCCACCTTGGCTACCCCATAATTACTGCGGGCATATACATTGAAACTCTTCTGGTTCTGGCTCCGGGTAGCACCTCCATGAATGCGGATCCCTACATCCTGGGACAGCACAAGACTGCCGTTTTCAAAGATCTGCATGGAGGCAGGCCGCTCCCACAAAGCACCGGACTGCATGTAGTTGGCAGGCATCTCCCAGGTGCGAGTGGAATAATCGTAATCCGGACCATTTCTCCAGTCGTCATAGGTCTTGCCCAACACATAGATGCCCTTTTCGTAGTCAAACAGATTGTCGCTATCGGTAACCAGAGAGACCACCTTGCAGTCCCGGTAAAAGGACGCCCGGTTCTGATACCCGATGAAGTATGCTCCAGTAGCAACACTGCTGGATGCCCCATTGGCATCCACCGCAATGGCACGCAGGATCATTGCCTTGTCCACCGGACTGGTGGGTGCCGTTACCTGCGACATGAAATCCGTTGCAGCAATATCCGTCCGGGCACTCAGCACATTCTGGGAGGAAGACACGTCCGAAATGGCAATTGGGCCAGTGTATTTCTGACTATCCGTAGTGGGATCGCTGCCGTCCAGCGTATAATAAATAGTAGTACCCGCCGGAGCGGACAAGGTCAGATCAAAGCCAGCATCATAAAAGCCGGGCTTCTTGGAAAAGATCGGCGCATCCACCGCTGTTTTCAACACATCCTCAGTCTGATTGGGCTGATCCGGGGACATATTCAGGTAGGCAAACTGGTCGGAGCCGTCCGGCACTCTGCCATAAGAAACATTCTCCCCGATGGCACCAAAGGCAATGGTGTCCACCTGTTTCCCGGTCGGATCCGTCAGAAGCAGAGTCTCCCCGTCCTTGGACAAACCAAAGGGTGCCATCAGTTGCCCTGCCGGTGCGACTGCCTTGGCATCACAGAACACCAACATCCGTCCGCCTGCCTCCAGGATCGTGCCTGTCGGGAACACATACTGCCCCGGCTTGACCGGATCATCCGTCAGACCATAGCCGCTGAGATCCACCCTCTGACCGGTGGAGTTATACAGTTCAATCCAGTCGTAATACGCCCCATCTGCGGCAGCAAATGCGGTATTCTTGGCACATGCCTCATTGAGCACTACCCCATTCGGTGCATCAGCGGCAAAACCCATCGGTGTGCAGCAAAGCCCCAGTACCGTCACGCCGCCAAGAACAAGAATCATTTTTTTATATCGGTTCATAAGTTCCCCTCCTGTTTTTTGTCCGGCGCATGCCGAACCCATTTTATCTAGTGTAACATAATTTTCTACAAAAAGCAAGAGAGAATGTGAAAAGCGGTACTGCAACTTGCAGCAATGCTCCTCCAGGTCTCCAGATACAGTGACAGAAATGACAGGTTCGTGACAGTTTATTTTGAAAGCTGTCACTGGGCAAAAGCCAGAAAACTGGGGTTTGCATGGACAAATGACAGAAATGACAACTTTTTCATTCTACAGGCAGAAAAAAATAGTAAACTGGATATACATATTTTCTACAGAAAGAAACCGAAAAAAACTGTCATACTTGTCACTGGATACGGAAAAGCCCGGAAAACTGGGGATTATCCAATGACAGTTTGTGTGACAGAAATGACAGTTTTGCGGCAGGTGTGACAGTTCCCCCCATTCGTTCAAATTGCAGCCGGACGAGGGGAACGGGGCAGGGAGTCAAAAAAACCTCCGCAGGCATGCCCCGGAATGGGACGGAACCATGCAGCACAAGAAACCGCCAGAGCGACCTGCTCCGGCGGGGTTTTTCTGTCCAGATTCACTTTGTGGAATCGATTCAACATTGCCCGGCATGTTTCCACGCACCAGGATTCTCTAGGAAAGCACCCCCACAGACAAACGCATCAATGTACGCTTCAAAAGTGCAAGATCCGCTGCATTGATAACACCGTCCTGGTTCCAGTCCGCCATTTGCCGGTTGATGAGGGTTAGATCCCGACTGACCAGATACCGCTGCATGCATAGTATGTCTGCAACAGTCAACGCTCCATCGCTGTTGACATCCCCTGGAAGGGTGGTTAGCTCTGTAAATGAATAAGTATGCTCCTCCGCATAGCGCTGGGCTTCTGTATCCCGATTGCCATATATGGTACAGTTCTGGTTGAATACCGGATCCTCCGGATCTGTCAACGGATTCGTTGCCGGAATGGTAATTAAGGCTGTGGTGCGCTCTCCGAAGGCTTTGGGCAATGCACCAATAACAGCCACCGATTCGGGAATGGTAATGGACGAAAGCATTGGAAATGCGCCTACACCAATGATTTTCAGTGATTCCGGCATGGACAGATGCCCTACCTTACCACAGTTCCGAAAGGCACCGGAATCTATGCGCACAATGCCATTTTCCAGGCGCACCTTTTCTAAAGCGGTACAGCCACAAAACGCATCCGATCCGATGGATGCTGCAAGCAGACGCAGATCACCCAGCTTGGCACAATCCCGGAAAGCATATTGGCTTATCTGGAGATCCCGGCATTGCAGGGCCAGCGTTTCCAGTCCGCATGCTTCAAACGCCATGGCACCAATGTACTGCAACGCCGACGGAAAATTGACCTCCCGCAGGTAGGGACAGCGATAGAAAGCTTTTGCATCGATGAACCTGATGGTATCAGGCAGCTGAATCTTTGTGACTGGAGCAAACATAAATGCGCTTTGTTCCACAGTCGTAACCGGATAGCCGTTAATTTGCTCCGGAATTGTTACCACATCCCGAATGGGATCTGCTGCTGTATTTTGCGTGCGCATACTGTACTTGCTCTTGACAAATGCAGCCGTCCGATCGGGACAAAGCATGTACAAGTCACCGTCTGATTCCATGAATCCAGAGGAAACAAGGGTTTCCACGCCGTCAACCAGCGTGTAGTGATAGGAGGGACGAGGCGTTTTCCGCTGGATCTCATAGGTAAGCGTAAAGGTTCCATCCTTATTTTCCTTAATTTCTGCATCCGCCGCATCGTACTGCTTTGCATCATCAAGATCCGTCAGAACCGCCTCAAAGGTAACAGCTCGGTCAGAGCCGGTATTTTCTCCGGCGGCAAGAATCCGCTTGGTTCCTGCATCGTCCAGCCAGTATTCATTGTAGTTCTCCTGGTAGTCCAGATGCTTGATATCCGGCACACAATGCAGGAACCAGGATTGTCCCACTTTATATTCTGAAAAGCGATCCCAGATGCCGTAGCAATCCTCCAGCTGCTCCAATGTGAGCCTTGGACCGATTGCCGGATCCTGTGACAGCATGCGCCTTGCCCGTTCACAGCGAACAGTGTCCTTTGCCGATTGCTCCGTTTCAAAGATAAACCGGCACAGGGCTTGTTCGGATTCGGACATAGCTGCATAGTCCGTGATGCACAGATCATAACGCAGGAACTTTTCCCACAAGCTTTCGTCTATAGGCATTTGATCTATCGGGCGTGCTGTTGCGGTATTAGGAATAGATGTCCCATGGACCAACAGCGGTGCAGCGTACATGGTGAGTACTACTGCGGAAAGTGCTGCAAGAATACGTTTCTTCATACCGAATTCCTCCATGTCTATCATTGTG
>NZ_FR894884.1:0-27792 GCF_000434255.1 Ruminococcus sp. CAG:379
GGCAGCAGATGCACCTGCGCCGCCGCCGCCGATGATCAGCACATCCACATCATACTTCACATTGTCCAGATCCACGTCCTTAGCCTGGATCCGGCTGTGAGCCTGGAGCATTTCGCAAAGCTCGTGGGGTACGGATTCTCCCTTGTTGGGACCGATCTGCAGTGTGGCAAATTCACTCTTTTTGTAATCCGGATGGTATGCCGCCAGCAGATCTTCCTTCTCCTGTGCGGTCATGCGCGCCGGCTCATATGCAATATTCGCTTCTCTTGCAGCTTCCACTGCCTTCAGAGATTCCTGAAATTCCTTTGAATACATAACAGCGCCCCCTTACTTCTCAATCTCACGGTTGTTGTAAAGCTCTTTGATCTCCTCAATGGGCTTCTGCATCAGGGATTCGATCAGCTCTGTGAAGGTACCGTCCTTGATCTCCTTGATCCGATCCTCCAGATGCTGGGCCTTGGGGGCTAAGTACTTGCCGTTGAGCCGGCGAGCCAGCATAGCTACCTGGGGATGGGAGATCCCGGCAGGACAGCGGGAGGAGCATACGCCGCACATAACGCAGTCGAAGGATTCCTCAGCACACTTGTCAAATTCGCCCCGCTGTGCATATGCAATATACTGCATGACGTTCAGGCTCTGGGTGCAGCTCTTGGTGCAGGCATTGCAGCCAACACAGGCGTAGATCTCCGGATACAACTGCATCATGATCTGCTCGGTGGGCTTGATCTTTTCCATATCGTAAACCTGCTTGACCAGCGGGAAAAAGGGCAGCGTTGCCACATACATATCGTTCTCCACCTTGGTCTGGCAAGCAAGACAGGTTTTCAGTTCCCGGTCACCCTTGATCCGGTAGATTGTAGCGCATGCGCCGCAAAAACCATTCCGGCAGCCGCAGCCCCGTACCAGCTGATATCCTGCATACTCCATGGCACGCATGATGGTCAGATTGTCCGGAACGCTGTACTGCTTACCGAAGAGGTAAATATTCACCATATTCTCCATTGCAATGTTCCTCCTGATTAATATTCATCCGGCAGCTCGTCGATCTCGTCGCACCGGAACACCGGCCCGTCCTTGCAGACATACTTTGCACCGATGTTGCAGCGACCGCACTTGCCGATGCCGCACTTCATGCGAAGCTCCATGGTGGTGTAGACCTGGGTCTTGTCAAAGCCCAGCTCCTGCAAGCCAGCCAGGGTAAACTTGATCATGATGGGGGGACCGCAGAGCACTGCGATCTTGTCGGTGGAAAAGCCCAGCTCCTTGACGTAGTTAGGCACGAAGCCAACGTGACCGTCCCACTCCGGCTGCTCCCGGTCAATGGTCAGATATACGTTGACACCCGTATCCTTTGCCCACTCGTCAATGATTTCCTTGTAGTCCACCAGATCCTGCATGCTGCGGGAGCCGTACACGATGTCGATCTTGCCGTATCGATCCCGGTAATGGCGGCAGTAGTTGATGACGGAGCGCAGAGGCGCCAGACCGATACCGCCGGCAATAAACAGCATGTCGTGTCCGGCGAAATCCGTATCCACCGGGAAGGGTCTGCCGTAGGGTCCCCGGATGGTGATCTGCTGCCCTACCTCCATGGAATGGAGCCATTCGGTCACGCATCCGCACTTTTTGATGGAAAATTCCATAAACTCTGTATTGGTAGGAGAGGAGGTAATGGAGAACATCGCCTCACCTACGCCCGGAATGGACAGCATCGCACACTGTCCTGGCTTATGCTCAAAGGCCTTTTTCCCCTCCGGTGTTACCACCCGGAAGGTCTTTACATCCGGCGTGTCGATCCGGATATCGGTCACAACGCCCACTACAGGAATAAGCGGCTCCTTGATATCAGTCATTGACGCTGCCTCCTAACTTCTTCATCACCTTGACAATGTTCATCTGGATCGGGCATTTTGCCAGACAGCGACCGCAGCCGACGCAGGAGAACAGTCCGTCATTGTTGGTGGGATAGTATACCAGCTTATGCATAAAGCGCTGACGGAAGCGCTCCAGTTGAGTCAGTCTGGGCTGACCGGCGGACATTTTGGTAAAGTCCGAATACATACAGGAATCCCAGCAGCGGAATCGCTTGACCCCGTGACCGGTGTTGAAATCCTTGATATCGTAGCACTGACAGGTGGGACAAACAAAAGTACAGGTGCCGCATCCCAAACAGGTAGCGGACAGCTCCTTCCACTCGGGCGCATCAAAGAACTTGCTGGTGGTGCCTGCGCCAAACCCATCGGTTTTCAGGTCTGCCAGAGGCAACTTTGCAAGATATGTCCGGGTCTGTGCCTTCTGCGCTTCCACCGGAGTGGGATCCGCATCCTCTGTCAGGCAGGTCAGACTCTCCAGCAGAGCATTGCCCTTTTCAGACTTTGCGTCCAGGTACAGAGCATCCGCCGTCTTATAGCAGACCACATCCCCCTCCGGCTCCGCAGCGTCAATGCCGAAGGTGCCGCAGAAACAGGTCTCCTGGGGTCTGGTGCATGCCAGGGACAGGATGATACCATGCTCCCGGCGGTTCTTGTAATAGGAATCCACAGGCTCTGCAAGGAAAACCCTATCCAGAACCTCAAAGCTCTTCACATCACAGGCCCGCACGCCGAACAGCACGAAATCCTCGCACTCACTGCGGGTGTCGATGACTTCAATGTTCTTGCCCTCCACCTTGAAATCCATCAGATTTTCGGTCTGGGGGAAGAAGAAATCCTTGGCGCTTCTCACCGTATTCAGGGCATCGGACAGCACTGCGCCCTGCTGCCACTTGGTATATTTTGCACCAGCCTTGGTATCCGTGGGCAGATACAGGGTCTTTGCAGACGCAATCTCTGCAAACAGCTGATCCAGCTGATTCAACGTAATTTTACGCATGCTCGCCACCCCTTTCCACTGCTTCGCCCGGCTCCAGATCGTCGGTTCTGTAGTTTACGATGGGGGCACGGCTGCCAACCTCTGCGCCAGCCTGATAATCCCCGTAGAAGTTGTCAATATCCTTGATGAACTTCCGGTTCAGCAGGTGCAGCGGAATATGCTGGGGGCAGACACGGGAACACTCGCCGCAGTCGGTGCAGCGACCAGCCACATGGAATGCCCGGATAATGTGGAACATCTGTTCCTCAAAGGAGGTTGCCGGTGCCTTATTCTCCACACCGGACTGGGGATTATCAAACACGCACTTTTCACAGGTACATGCGGGACATACATCACGACAGGCATTGCAGCGGATGCACCGGGACAGCTCACCCTGCCAGAAGGCATAGCGCTCATCCGGGGTCATGCGTTCGATCTGCTCCACCTCATCGAATCTGTGGCAGTCCAGCACTTCCCCGTCGGAGCCAAGCAACTCGTCATAGGCAACATGCTTCCTGGACTTGCAGTTGACGCACCGATCCGGCAGCAGCTCTGCCCGATCCAATGTTACGGTGCCGTCATACAGGGTTTCCACTGCAACCTTGTCCGGATCCTCTGTGTTCACACGGAGGATGCCCTCTGCGCTGGAGCGGAGTTTTGCCACATCCAGCATGCCATTACAGCCAACACCCACCACATAGACCTTTTCCCGGTCGAAGCGATGCTCTGTCAGCAGCTGATTGAAGCTGTAGGTATCACAGGGCTTGAGGAATACCAGGATCTTGTTTTCGCTTTTCCCTGTTTCGGATACCAGATATTTGGAAAAATTCGCACCGCAAAAATCATTCCAGACGAAATCCTGTTCCAGTTCTTCGCCAGTGTGGAATACAGCGGGCGTAATATCGTAATCGAATTCTCCGGCCTTCCAACCGAGTACACGATCCACTGTGCCGTTTTTCAGCAGTTCGGAAGCCTTGGATACGAGAACTTCACGTTTTACTTCTTGCATCGCAGATCCTCCAGTCTCTTGTTTTCACCAAGCGCCGCAACAGTCTTGGCAAAGTCGTTCATGGTGGCAGCAAACTTTGCGCCCTCAGCTGCGCTGACCCATTCTACACGGGTGCGCTCCTTCTCGATGCCCAGATAGTCCAGCATGGAGAACAGCAGAGCCATACGGCGGCGTGTATAGTAGTTGCCGGATGTATAGTGACAGTCCCCGGGATGGCATCCACAAAGGATCACCCCGTCCGCACCTCTCTGAAAGGCACGGAGAATGAACATGGGATTGACACGGCAGGAACATGGTACACGGATGATCTTGATGTTGGCGGGATAGTTCAAACGATTGTTCCCGGCAAGATCTGCACCGGCATAGGAGCACCAGTTGCAGCAGAAAGCCACGATCAGGGGCTGATACTCGTTTACTTGCATATTGCGTCCACCTCCGCCATAATTTGTTTATTTCTGAAGCCTCTCAGATCCATTGCGCCGGACATGCAGGCAACGGTACATGCACCGCAGCCCTGGCAGACCGCCTCATTGACGGACGCCACACGTCGAACCTTCGTGGTTCTGTCGGGCATTCTGAATTCCTTCTCCACATAGGTGATGGCACCGTAGGGGCAAACCTTCTCACAGGTGGAGCAGCCGTTACACATCATTTCATCCGAATGGGCAATGCAGGGATTGCCGGTAAGCTTATCCTTGCACAGCAGACCGATGACCTTGGATGCAGCAGCGCCCGCCTGGGAAACCGTCTCCGGAATATCCTTCGGGCCCTGACAGGTGCCGGACAGGAATACACCGGCTGTCGGGCTTTCTACCGGACGGAGCTTGGGGTGGGCTTCGGTGAAGAAATCGTTGGTATCCATGCTGGCAGTCAGCATGGTTGCCAGAGGACGGGCGGACTTATCCGGCTCAATGGCAGCAGCCAGAACCACCAGATCCGCATCAATGTGCAGCTGCTTGTTATCCAGCAGATCAGAAGCCTGAACATGCAGCTTCTTCCCCTCCGGCGTTACCTTTCCAACCATGCCCTTGATGTAGTGGACACCGTATTCCTCTACGGCACGGCGGTAGAATTCGTCAAAGTTCTTGCCGGGCGTACGCACGTCAATGTAGAACACATACACGTCCGTATCCGGATACTTGTCACGGATCAGCATAGCGTGCTTTGCAGTGTACATACAGCAAATCTTGGAGCAGTATTCCTTTCCCTTTTCTGCGCATGCGGAGCACCGGGAACCAACGCACTGCACCAGCACGATGGTGTGGGGATGCTCATGGTCGGAGGGGCGAAGCAAAGTTCCCCCTGTGGGACCCGCAGCGTTCATCAGACGCTCCAGTTCCAGAGAGGTGATGACATCCTTGGACTGGGAGTATGCAAACTCATCAAACTTCTCCATAGAGATGGGATTAAAGCCGGTGGCAACCACAATGGCACCGTATTTTTCCTCCACAAACTCGTCCTTTGCCTTATAGTCAATGGCGCCGGCGGTGCACACCTTGGAGCAGACGCCGCACTTGCCAGTTTTCAGCATGGTGCAGTAGTTGGGATCAATGGTCGCAACCTTCGGCACAGCCTGTGCAAAGGGGATGTAAATGGCACGGCGGTTGTCCATGCCCAGATTGAACTCATTGGGCACTTTTTTCTGGGGACACTTTTCGGTGCATGCGCCGCAGCCGGTACATACATCCTCCTTGACGTAACGAGCCTTCCGCTTGATGGTCACATCAAAGTTGCCCACAAAACCCTTCACATCGGTCACTTCAGAGTAGGAGAAGATACGGATCTTCTCGTTCTGTGCCACATCCACCATTTTCGGGGTCAGAATGCAGGCTGCACAGTCCAGAGTGGGGAATGTTTTATCCAGCTGTGCCATCTTGCCTCCGATGGTCGGTTTGGTTTCCACAATATCCACCGGGAACCCTGCGTCTGCAATATCCAGCGCCGTCTGGATGCCGGCAATGCCGCCGCCGATAACCAGCGCACGCTTGGTAACCGGGCTTTCGCCAGGGGTCAGAGGCGCATTCAGATTCACCTTTGCAACCGCAGCCTTTGCCAGGATGATCGCCTTTTCTGTACCGATGGGCATCTCCTTGTGTACCCAGGAGCACTGCTCACGGATGTTGGCGATCTCCACCATATAGGGATTCAGTCCGGCTGCTGCCGCAGTCTTGCGGAACGTAGCTTCGTGCATACGGGGAGAGCAGGAGCAAACCACAATGCCGGTCAGCTTGTTGTCCGCAACTGCCTGCTTGATCATTTCCTGTCCCGCCTGGGAACACATATACTGATAATCGGTGGAGAAAACAACACCGGGTTCATTCTTGATCGCCTGTGCAACCGCCTTCACATCCACCGTACCGGCAATGTTCGTACCGCAGTGACAGACAAAAACTCCAATTCTCTGCATGGTCGTTTCTCCTTTCCTACTTAGAATACTTACGCATAGCACTCATCAGCGCCTGCTGGGGCATATCCTCGTCCACCAGCGCCGGAATATCGTTGGCAGTCATATGGTTTGAACCCTTTTCACGGATCACGGTAAGCCGCAACGCCTCCACCAGCTTTGCCGGCTCCACACCCCGGGGGCATCGATCCACGCATGCAAAGCAGGACAGACACTTATAAATGGAGTCGGACTGCATCAGCGCCTCGATCTCCCCATTCTCTACCATATATACGAACTGGTGGGGATGGTATTCCATCTCGTCATAGGACGGGCAGGTGCCGGAACATTTGCCGCAGCGCATGCACTTGCGGGGATTGACACCGCTCATGCGGAGGATCTGCTCCTTCCGGCGTTCATCTTTATTCAGCATAGGTATCCTCCTTTACGCCCAGCGCTTCCGCCAGCAGTTCAGTGAAGTAAACCACCGGAACCGGACTGCCGTTCTTCACCAGATTGTACTTGCACAGCGGACAGGCGGTCACCATCAGCTCCGCCCCCTGGCTTGCAGCATTCTCGCTGACTGCATTGCTCTTTTTCTTTGCGGACGCAGGATCCTCCAAAGCTACATAGCCGCCGCAGCACTCGTTGCGCCGTGCATAGATCACAGGCTCTGCGCCCAGTGCCCGGATCAGATCCTCCATGATCTGAGGATTCTCCACATCGTCAAACTGCATCACCTTGCCGGGGCGCAGCAGCAGACAGCCGTAGTATGCGGCGATCTTTTTGCCGGTCAGAGGCTTTACCACTGCCTCCTTGATCTTGTCAAAGCCGACCACATCCCGCAGCAGCTCCAGGTAATGATACACCTGGGTCTCCCCTGCATAGGGGGCAGCGGGGTTGGGATCCTGTGCCATGTAACGGTTGACCTTTGCAGCAAAGTCCGCATCATTCTGCATGGCATAATTGGTCTGCTTGATCACATTGTGACAAGCCGAACAAACCGTAACCAAAGGCTGCTCCGCATCTCTTGCTGCTGCAAGGGCACGGACGCTGGACAGCTTGGACGCAATCTCGTCCTTTGCGCTGACGAATACGCCACCGCAGCACTGCCAGTTCTCGATCTCACACAGCTCTACGCCAAGGATCTCGGCGCACTTCCGTGCATAAAAATCAAGCTGCTTTGCCTTTGTACGGAGGGTACAGCCCGGAAAATAACTAACTTTCATCCTTTACCTCCAATACTGCCCGAACTCAGACCATCTGCTCGGGATGGAATACCTCGTCAAACCGCTCTGCTGTCAGGAATCCCAGTTCTACGCATGCTTCCTTCAGAGAGATATTGTCCTTAAATGCCTTCTTTGCTGTCTTTGCTGCATTCTCATAGCCGATGTAGGGGTTCAGCGCTGTTACCAGCATCAGAGAATTATGCAGATTATGATACATCTTATCCTTGTTTGCGGTAATGCCCACTGCGCAGTTCACGTTGAAGGATACGATGGCTTCCGCCAGCAGCCGAGCGGACTGGAGGAAGTTGTATGCTGCAACCGGCATGAATACATTCAGTTCAAAGTTGCCCTGGGATGCTGCCATGCCAACTGCCACGTCGTTACCCATTACCTGTACAGCAACCATGGTAACAGCCTCACACTGGGTGGGGTTTACCTTGCCGGGCATAATAGAGGAGCCGGGCTCATTTTCCGGAATGTGGATCTCGCCCAGACCATCCCGGGGACCGGATGCCAGCCAGCGCACATCATTTGCGATCTTCATCATATCGCAGGCAGTTGCCTTGATGGCACCATGTGCAAATACCAGCTCATCCTTAGAAGTCAGCGCATGGAATTTGTTTTCAGCAGTGATAAAGGGCTTGCCGGTCAGCTCCGCAACCTTCTTTGCCACCAGCTCGGAGAATCCGGCAGGCGCATTCAGACCGGTGCCCACTGCGGTGCCCCCCAGTGCCAGCTCATGCAGGGGCTTCACTGCCAGCTGCAGCAGCTCCACATCCTTTTCCAGGCTTGCACGCCAGCCGGAGATTTCCTGGCTGAACTTGATGGGAGTCGCATCCTGCAAATGGGTTCTGCCGGACTTGACTATGCCCTCGTTTTCCGCTTCCAGGCGGCGGAAGGTTTCAATCAGGGTGCCCACTGCCGGCAGCAGCTTATCTTCAATGGCAAGCACTGCGGAAATGTGCATAGCGGTGGGAAATGTGTCGTTGGAGGACTGGCTCATATTGATGTCATCGTTGGGGTGGCAAAGCTTTTCGCCGGCGATCTGGTTTGCCCGGTTTGCAATGACCTCGTTGGCGTTCATGTTGGACTGAGTGCCGGAACCGGTCTGCCATACCACCAGGGGGAAATGATCGTTGAGAGATCCGGAGATCACCTCATCGCATGCCTGAGAAATAGCAGCCAGCTTCTGGGCAGTCATCTTTTCCGGCTTCAGTTCAGCGTTCGCCAGAGCGGCAGCCTTCTTGAGAATGCCGAAAGCGTGGGTAATCTCCCGGGGCATGGTTTCAATGTCCACACCGATCTTGAAGTTCTGGTGACTCCGCTGGGTCTGTGCAGCCCAAAGCCGATCAGCCGGAACCTTCATTTCGCCCATAGAATCGTGTTCAATCCGATATTCCATCGTGAAAATACCACCTTTATCTTAAATTTCCAGATTCTTAATTACATCCCTCAGCGTATCCGCACTCAGCCGCAGCTTTGCAACTTCCTCGTCAGTCAAAGGCACATTCACCTTTCCACGAATCCCATCGTCGCCTACCAGATTCAGCGTACTCAGACAGACATCATCAATGCCATATTCCCCGTGCATCATGCTGGAAACAGTCATTGTGGTATCCACGCCGCCCAGCAGGCACTTGCAGATGTGGCATACGGAAATAGAAACCGCATAGAAGGTGGCACCCTTCCGGGCAATGACTCTGCCACCGGACTTTCTGACATACTGCTCAATGTCCACAAAATCCAGCTTGGGCTTTTCGATGCCGGGTGTGGTGATCAGCTTGTCGCACTCCAGGATCGGCACGTTGGAAATGTTGGCTACAGACCAGGGAATGAAGGAGGAGTCCCCATGCTCACCGAATACATATGCGTGTACATTGCTCTGGCTGATGTTGTAGTACTCAGACAGTCTTGCACGCAGACGGGCAGTATCCAGAATCGTACCCGAACCGATGATCCGGTTTTCCGGCAGGTCGGAGAACTTGTGGAATGTGTAGGTCAGAATATCTACCGGATTACTTACTATAATATAAGTAGCGTTGGGTGCATGTCTGGTGATTTCCGGGATAATGCTCTTGGTAATGTTGACATTGGTCTGCGCCAGCTCCAGACGGGACTGACCAGGCTTTCTTGCAATACCGGATGTCAGGATCACAATGTCCGAATCCTCTGCATCCACATAGCTGCCTGCGTAAATGGAGCAGGGGCTGCAGAAGGGGGTGCCCTGTCTGATATCCAGCGCTTCGCCCAGAGCCTTTTCGCTGTTGATATCAATCATGACGATTTCGGACGCCATTCCCATAATGGCCAGAGAGTACGCAATGGTGGAACCAACGCTGCCGGTTCCGATGATGGAGATTTTGTTCATAAGTACACACCTTCCCAATAATACATATCGTGAATATTATAACACACTTCGACAGAATATGCAATCACTAATTTTTCATATGAAGCCATGTCGAAGTGTATATGTGCCGCAAATGCCGGTTTTGCGGCATTTCCACTGGATCAGCACAAGAAAGCAACGCAGAAAGCGCCGTTCCAATGCCCGCGCTACAATCTTTGTGCGATGTTGCTCTCATTATATTTGTTCAACATGTTCCTGTCAAGCATGCAACAGGATACGGATTGAGAATCTGTATTCTCACTAAAATAGAATGTCTGTCGGTGCATGGAATGCCGCACATTGTTTTCACAGCGTCACTCTACAAAAAATCCCCGAAGCCGTTCCATCGAACAACTTCGGGGATTCTTATTTCAGAAGTCAAAATTCAGCGGGGCATTATCCCTCAATGGCGATATACTTGTGACCCTCCACTTTCTTGGGCTCTGCCTTCGGCACGGTGATATGCAGAACACCGTCCTCAAACTTTGCCTTTACATCCGCTTCCTTCACAGCATCGCCCACATAAAAGCTTCTCTGCATAGCACCTGCGTAGCGCTCCTGACGGATCATTTTGCCTTCTTTGGTTTTTTCGTCCTTGTCAAGGCCCTTTGCAGCACTGACGGTCAAATACCCATCCCGCAGCTCCAGATTGATCTGATCCTTCTTGAAGCCCGGCAGATCGATCACGATTTCATAGTGGTCATCGTGCTCATGCACATCGGTTTTCATAACCTGTGCAGCGTGCTTGCCGTAGAGCTTCTTCTCCACATCTCTGCCAAAGTCAGGGAATCTGAAGAAATCATCGAACAAGTTTTCACCAAAAATGCTAGGATACAACATAGGTCAGTCCTCCTTATACTCATCACATGCTTTTATGATACTGAGCAAGGGCACGGAGGTTCAGCACCGGAATCCTTTGGTGCTGCTCTGTTCCTTTGTTCTGTTTATAGTATAGCACGGAGGATTAGCACTGTCAAGTAGAGAGTGCTAATTTTCACACAGTTTTCATTTTTTCACAGAATTGTCACATGAATGGCATCACAGCAAGACGTTGCAGCCTTGGTGCGCAGTTTACCGGTAGGTTCATCCGCCAAAGCATAACCCTGCATTACCAGGCTGAACATTTCATTCCAATTCCGGGCGTACTCTTTTCTGAACAGTTTTTCACTTGTACCGGAAATTTTTTTCAGAATATCCCTTGACAAATTTTGAGTCAAGGGATATAATGGAGAGTAAAGAAAGGATCAGAATTCTATCCGGATCTTTTCTGTTCTAGGGAGTGTTGACACTAAGATAATATGCAGATTTTCGAGCATAAATTTTACGTAGACAAGGCAAAAAGTCGCAGGCAGGCTGTCGCCTGTCAAGACTTTTTAACGCAGAATGCGTGAAATTTTGCCGAAAAGATGCGTTGTTAGGCTTAGTGTCAACACGACCTAAATATAGGGGGTGGTACCAAAAGAATAGTAAGCGCAAACCCAAACAAAAGGGTGATCTATTTGTCTGAAGTAGAACGATATCGATGACATCAACAGATATCTGGCGCACATGATTTCATGCTTCTATTGGACCGCTGAAGACCACACCCGAACTGTAGATTGGAGGTCTTAATATATGAAAAAACGTGTAAAATCCGCAATTGCCCTTCTTAGCGCCCTGGCAACGCTCTCCTGCGGAGCTTTATCCGCTTCCGCCGGGAATTTAACGAAAGAGCAGCTGATTGAAAAATACGGATACCGCTGCAACATCACCGATCAGGTCACAATTGGAGGCAATGAAAAATGGGCTGCTTTCGAGATTAAGGATGCCGGAGCAAATATCAGCGAAACCATCGCCTCCGGCGTGGAAAATGGGATTTGCTATGATGAACTGGCTGATGGTTCAGTGTGTATCACCGGTCTGGACTTTGATGTGTTCCCTTTGGACGCTACAGTTCTAACAATTCCGGAGGAAATCCACAATAAGCCCGTCAAAGTGATTGGATCCAATGCATTCCAAGAGCTGTATCGCACCTTGCCGGAACTCCGGGAAATTATTCTGCCGGACTCCATTGAAATTATTTCAGATTATGCCTTTTACAATGTTTTCTGTGACTTTAAAACCAGCCGTTCTATGACAAAAGCAGAGAAAGCTCCGTATCGCATCAATCTGCCGAAAAACGTCGTCTTTATCGGTTACATGGCGTTTGCAGAAAATGGATTCTCCATTGTCAATGCACAGCAACAGAACCATGTTCTTACGTTACCGGAAAGCCTGGAATACATCAGCAGCTATGCATTCAGCGGTGAAATCGGTTCCAGAGTTTATGGACTGATTGAAGTCGATATGCCGGACTCTCCGGTCTTCATGTCCGATACCACATTCCATTCCTGGTCTATATTCCGAACACGAATGTTTATATGCTCGTCTGTGATCGAGGCAAATACGCACAACGTTGTTTTCGCCGATGACATTCCTACAGAAGATCTTCCGCTTTTGCAGTCTGCTTTCAACTTCGGGTTCTTAAACGGTGAATACAATATTGTTTCCATGGTGGATATGTTCCGGGATTATATCCAGGAACATAATCTGGATGTAGAATATCACGATTACATCCAAACCATCGATTATTTCGATATGTATACTTCGCCCGATGGGACTCATCTTTCCATTGACTACTACCGGGATCTAGCTGCACGGAATGCACCGGATCTTTTGAATGCAGCCACTAAGCCGGCTCCTGCGGTCACTCTGCTTGGCGACGTAAACCTGGATGACGCAGTGAACATTAAGGACGCCGTGCTGATCAGCCGCATGGTCGCAGAGGATGCAGCTGTCACGCCGCTGGTTCCCGGTGCACAGAACGCCGACATCAACCAGGACAACCTGGTCACAGCGGATGACGTCATGACCATTGTACAGAAGCTTTGCTTCAAATAAAAATCTTTCTATGCGCACAAATCCCTCTGGCAGGATCCTGTCAGAGGGATTCTTGTTGTTATGCATCAATCAGCAGCATGCGCTTGAGTCGATACAGGTCAGTACCATTCAGAGTACC
Source organism: Ruminococcus sp. CAG:379 (assembly GCF_000434255.1). NCBI lineage: Bacteria > Bacillati > Bacillota > Clostridia > Eubacteriales > Oscillospiraceae > Ruminococcus > Ruminococcus sp. CAG:379. The sequence goes on from NZ_FR894884.1 coordinate 12,895, forward strand.
GTTGCCGTCCAGATCTCCAAGCCGTCCATTGGTGACAGTGCCAGACTGAATGAGCCATCTTTGCAGCATCAGCAGATCCGCAACAGTTACTGCTCCGTCCTCGTTCACGTCTCCTGCAACACCTACGGTGATAACTGCTTTATCCGAGGTGATGTACCCCAATTCATTGAGTGCATCACAATAAACAGTTTCTCCGTCCCAAAACTCAGAAACATTGTACAGCGTCAATGTGCGACCGTTGCTTTTATATTCCAACAGTTCTTCATTATCTATCTGATCCCATTCATAATTGGTAAAAGACCAGCGAAATTCATCTGCATACAAAGTTTCATAAGTAAAAGACGTAGTGCCGCCAGGCGCAACAATCACATTTTTAAGCTGAGATGATTCTGCCGGCGGTTTGACAATAATGTTAAAATATGCTGTGTGAGAGGTGACACCGCCATCCTTGCCTTTGATCCATACATGTACCGCTTTGTTCAAAAACCAGGAACTGACACCATAAATCTGAAATGTACTTTCTTCAAAGCTGTTGACGCCAGAGCAGTGTGCCAATACAGTTTCTCTGGAATAGGGCTGCTGCGTTTCATCTTCTACATCAAATATTTCCCATTCATAACGCACGGCACCAATTGCTTCTACAGAGAACCTTGCATCATTGCCCGAAATCAAAGTTACATTCTGAGGTTGTTTCGTGATTATAGGAACTGATTTTTCAATCGTCAGGCGGTTTTCGCCAAATATGAATGCTTCTGTGTTGAGATCAATCACCACACCATTACCCGTGGCCCTCATGCCATTGCTGTTCTTGTCCGGAAGAATGTCTTTCAACGGAAACTTTACGTTGGACCGTATTCCGGTTGTCCCAGAAAATGTCCCGTTGTAGACTGTGATATTCATGTTTTCCATATCAGAAATCACCATTGCCCCCTGTTGGGCTTCTCTGGGATTCCTGCTTTTGAAAGAACCGTTCCAAATAGTAACCTGTCCGGCTGATTGCAGGAACAAGCCCTGCTTTGCTCCGTAAAAGCTACCGCCATATATGGTCAGATCACCAGTGCTGTTCATCATAACGGCACAATTCTGGGATTTTGAAGAAGAAGATGTTTTTTCGTAGCGGTCGAACTCGCCGTCATGAATCACTGCACTCGCATTGTCTCCAATGTACAATCCGTTATCCCAACTGCCAATATATCCGTTGTTAACTGTTAGCTGTGCATCATTCCGTACAGCAATGCCACAAGCCGTGCCTGCATATCTGCCGCCATTGATAACAGCTGTGCCACCGTCAATCAGAATTGCTGCTCCACGGGTGCTTCCACTGGACGAGAACGAATCAATCATATTGCAGTAATATCCCCCATCGATCTGCAGATTTCCTTCGGAAATGACCATGGGTTGCCCGTAAGCCATACCTTCGTAGGGCGTAAAACCGCTCACATTCGTCAGGCGCAGAGTACCATTTTCCCCAACCCGGAACAAGCAGGATGTACGGGCCAAACTACGAAATTGCATATTGTAGTCATTTACTGGAATGCCTGTCAGCTGTGTGCTGAAAATTCGCAGTTTACCCTGCCGGATGTCAAATAGGGCATCATCATACCTACCTGTGTCCCGAATCACACTACAACTATTCAAGTTGATCGTGATGTCAGCATCCGGATCATCCAGAACCAACATATTATCAGTGTCCATGTCTTCTTGATATATCCATGTATTTGCAGAACTTTTCGACTTTAAGGTGATCCACTGCTTTCCACCCTTAGCGAGTGCCGCCTGCAGTTCTTCGTAACTGGAAACAATGGTCTGCTCAGAAACAACAGGAGCCTTTATAGTATCATACACATACTCACAAGAATCGCATGTTTTCTTCCAAATGCCTTCCCGATTTTCAGTTGCACTCTGTTTGCATGTCCATTTTTCAAGCATGCCATGGATGATGCTGTGACTGCGAACGGTATCTACCAGTTTAATTTCACATTCAGGGCATGTTTTCCAATGGTTCTGATCATCAAATGCGCAACTGGAACTTTCAGTATGCATATGTCCCCTGGGTGAGCAAATCAGGGAACCTGTGTCAATGTACATCAGGGAATCGTTTATTGTCATGCCAGAGGGCAGGTCTACTGAGCCGCCAAGCTCATCCATAAGATCTTTACAGCTTGTCAGATAGACTGTGTCTGCATTCAGCTGCTGCATTGTTGCAGAATCCACCAGAGTAGCGGTTGCCTCATCATCTATGGATACTGAGACATTTTTGATCATAAAATAGATGCGTTGGTAGTACATTTTCCCGTCTTCAAAGTCATACAGCGTGTTAAAATCCCTACTGTTCACGAACGTATACATCCATTCAATAAACTCTGTGCCATCATCCCACTGTTCCGTATCCTCAACATTTTTCCATTCACATCCCAGATAGGTGAGATCTAAAGAATCAGTACTTTCAAACTCTTGCGGTGCCTCCGGCACTTCTCTGACTCTTGGATATGTAATGGTCAGGGAAATGTCGTAGTTATTTTCCGCACTGATCGGCAGACCCTCTGTCCCCACAACACCATACAGCATACCAAAAGATAAAAATAAGCTCAACAACTGTTTTGCAATTTTTTTCTTCATACTCTTTCCTCCATTCTATTGTATACTACTCTGGATCATCTGCCAGAAGCGCTCCCATCCTGCCCGCATGCCCAAGGATCCGCTGCTTTTGGAAGACGCACACCGGTCAGCAGATATTGCTCCCACAAGAACCACTTACCATCCTGACCACGCTGGCGGAGCTTTACCGGGCGTGGACTGTCCGCACCGCCGCAGGGGATGAACAGCTTCATATATCCAGCTTCTTCCTCGGAAAAATGACCGCATTCCACGGTAATTGTGTAGGGCTGTGCCGGCGTGTAGCCATTGTCCGGCGTTGCACCGGCAAAATAGGTATACGGCAGATAGGTTTTGCCGCCACGGAACCGATCGTTTAGAAATGAGATTTCCTGACCGTTCAGCGGACGGGGTCCTCTGAGCCAGTTGAGCATTTCTATGCCCCTGTTCTTATCAGCTGCATATGCGCAGAGCGCCAGTACCGTCATCACCGCCGTTTGATAGGGCGTACTGAGATTAGCTTCCGGAAACGCCTGCATTTGCGCAAGGTTCTCCGGCAGCACAGTAAAACGAAAGGTTTCCCGTTGGAATCCAGCAGATTGTGCAGTACCGCCTGCTGCCTGCGGTGTGGTGCTCAGACCGTCATAAATAGGCATATTTTCTCTCCTCCCGGATCTCATCATCGGATCCATGTGCAATTTCTGTCATCCACCCAGCGCCGTCCATGTATCAGTTATGGCATCATAGGAATAAATCAGATTATCGCATACGCCATAATACAATTCCCGGACAAACTGATCCTCGTGATCCGTACCCAGAGCAAAGATCCAGCATGAGTGCCCATCAATGACCTGAATTTGACCGGTGTATTGCAGAGTCATGCCCAGATTCATATAGGACTGCACCTCGTCCGCTTCTAACAAAACGCCGTATGCAATCATGACATCATCCTGCGTTTCGTTGCCATCCGTATACATGGAAAAATCATAGCAATCCAGATTTCCAAGCCTGCCATCCTTGCCGGAAATCATCGGATTCACAAAAAGGCGCTCGTCCCCCGTCTGAATTGCGATGGATACATTAGAGTGTACCTCGCTCATATTGCAATACAGCAAAAAGCAGTCTGTGCCCTTTCCTTTATACAGGGGCTGCTCCGTATGTACGTCGTATGTTCCCTCCTCGTTTACATCCGCCGGATAAACGGATGCACTCCGGTCTTTTCTCGTGGTGACGACTGCGTACAGCTCTGCGCCGTCTGCATCAACCAAGGGCGCATCACAGAGAAAGGCATACGCTTCCGCATACGGGCTGCCTTCCAGATAGATGCGGATCTCCTCCTCCGTCCTCTCAGCACCAACATATCCAATGTATGCAATGCCCACCTGATAGCCGCTTTCATCAATGCTCGTATGCAAGCCCAGAAGCTGCGAATCCGTTTCTTCTGTCGGTTCACACGAGTCCAAAGGCTCCGTCCCCTCCGTTGGCTCGCTGGATTCTACAGGCTTCGGATCCATCCGTTCTGCTGTCGTGGATGCGGCAACAGAAGAACCGCTGCCGGATACTGCAGATTGTTTGGCGGAGCTTTCATGCGTCTCCGCCCCGCATCCTGAACACATAACCAGTCCAAAAAGCAATGTAATCACGAATGCAGCAGCTTGTCTGAATCTCATACTAACCACCTCCTAATTCATTTCAAGAACGCAACTCATTCAGCCAGATGTCCTCTACGCCACTATTTCCATTTTACAGCACACCTTACGGCAGAGATAGTTTCCGTCCGCCAGCTTCTGGGACTGAAATATATTGATGGATGCCCCACAAATTGCACAAGTATTTTCCGTAATCATGACCCACTTCATTCTGAACCTGTTGCGAAAACAGGAGTGGCAACAGTACCATTATATCTGACCGACTGTTACATGCTGTCGACAACCGAAGCAAAATAATTCTCAGACACCGAGCCAAACAAAAAGGCATCGATCAGCCCTTCACGCTTTGCCTGCCGCACATGTTCCGTCAGATCGTAATCGCTTTCATCATCTACAAACAAAATAATGCGGCAGTCGGGATTACTTTGCCGAAGCTTTTCACGAATCTTCATCCGCTCGGAAAACATCCAGGGAGAATACGCCTTGACCTCCATCAGCAGCACATTGGGTTTGTGCACCTTGCACCACTCGGCGGTGGAATCCGGCGACTCGGAGACCACCACCTGGTAATCCTCCAGCTTCTGCATCAGCATGCGTTCCATGTTGTGGGCATGAATACCGCTTTGCATGTCTAACACCATTTTTCTCATGTTTGCATCACCGCCTTTTGCAATTACGAGTCTATACAGGCAATACGCACAGAAATTGTACGGTGCTGCCTATCTATTATTGTACTGATTTTTCCCCTTTTGTCACTGTCACTTGTGACAGTAACCGAGGAAAAACCCCCTCATTTTCAAAAAGCCGGGACAAAAAATCCCCCTGCGCCATAAAGCGCAAGGGGAAGCTTCATGCTTCTTCTTTTAAGGTGGTAACCATCAGCTTGTTTTCAATGGCAGTGGCAACCAGAGCCTCCCTGTTCTCAAATCCGCCTTTTTCCACCATATCATCCAGCGCCCAACGGACGCCTCGCTTGGTAATGCCCAGCTTGTCGGCGATTTCCTGATAGGTAAGCCCACGAATGTACCACCGCAGAATGCTCAGTTGACGGGGAGAAAACTGATCGGACATAGTATCCTCCATCTCCACCGCAGGCGCAGTGTCCGGAAAAACGTGTTCTCCGGCAAGGGTGCGCCGGATCACATCCAAAAGCTCCGCCGTTCCATGATCCTTATACCACAGACTATCCGCAACGCCCGTTCTGGCTTTTGTCAGCACCTCCGGATCCACAAGGGAGGTCACCACCAGAATCTTCACATTGGGAAACGCCTGCTTGATTCGCCCGGCAGCAGCAAGACCGGAATGCTTATGCTGGGTCTGCACATCCATCAAAATCAGCTGTACAGTGCGATCGCAGTGTCTTTCAGCCTCAAAAGCGTCACGGTACACGCCAACAAGACGGAATCCACCATTCGCCTCCAGCCGCTCGGCAAAATATTTTTGAATATACAGATCGTCTTCTACTAGTATCGTTTGGATCATAAGTCGTTCTCCTTTTCCGGAAGCGTAATGAGCAGGGCAAAGCATGGCTTGTATGCCGTATACATTTCGCCGCATGCTGCTTCGATGCTTCGGCGAAGGGAGGTAAGCCCGCTGCCCTCCCGAATAGGCTCTGTAGGAATGGTGCCGTTGTTGGTGATGGTAATATCATACAGACCATTCCGCTGAACGATGTGGATCTGCACCAGACTGCCGCCGGCGTGCTTGACACAATTGGTTACACATTCCTTTGCTGCAGTAACAATCAGTTGCTCAACATTGGAATCCGGCGGCAGATAGCCCTCCACCTGAACCGTGACACCCAGAGCCTTTGCCGATTGTTTCACCTGCTCCATGGAGCCGCAGGGGGAAGTACGGTCACTGGTCAGCACCCCTACTGCCTCCTGCAAAGATGCAATCTTCTGATCGGTGTCCTCACCGCTGGCGATGATGTCACGAATGGTAAGCAGGCTTCTGCCAATGGTATCGTGAATGTGAATTTTCAGATTCAGGCTTTCCTTCTCTTTGATGTCATCCGCCATACGCTCGTACATTTTTTTCAGCTTTTGATTGACCTGTCGGAGCTGTTGATTGATCTCTCCCTGCCGAACGTTTCCAAGATACAGCTCGGTTACATTGTGGGCAGTCATCTGTCGCCAACGATCATTGCCGTCCACGATAATGGCTTGGGTACGGAACTGCCAGACGGTTTGATCCGGCAGAATGTAGCAATCGCCTCTCACGGTAACAGTGCTGCTCGGATGCGCCAAAGCATTTTCCAGATCCTGAACAATTTGCAGCTCATGACCGCAAAGTGCAAAGGAAAGCTGCCGCATCCGGTTGTTGCACAGAATCATGCGGCCGTCCGGGTCAGCAAAGCAGATACCCATAGGGAGCTTATCAGTGGCCTCTTTAATAGAGAAGGGAGACAACTCATTTTTGCGGCGGCGGTATTCTCTCGGAAATGCAATGGCAAAGTGCAGTGCCGCAAGGACAATAACGATCACAAAAAACAACCATGCTGCATGGATCAAAAAGGCATCCTTGCCCGCATTGGGATCTCCCTGGGTCACAGAAAGGAGTAGCGTGACTAAAATCCCGAACGGCACAACGCAGGGCAGACTCCGCAGCGGCATCCGCCTATGCAGGAGCTGATACAAAAACAAGCCAAGCTCCAGCACCGCTTCACAAAAGAGAATCAGTGGGATCACGGTTTGCCAAACAGCGGGAATTGCAGAGAAGGGGCTCATGGCGCACCTCCTTCCGGGAAAAAGAGGATACACTGATAGTCATCCTCCCCCTCCGACTCGTATCGGACACCGGGACGGTCAGCGAGTGCTGACAAATCGCTTTTGCAGCATAGATACAAGGAGAAGCGGAGCGTTCCTGCATTGGTAAGACTCACTTGAACGCTTTGCAGATGCTCAAGATCGGCTTCGATGACCTGTTCATAAAAATCGAAAATTGCCGCTGCCGTCCTGCCGGAAAGCATGGGATCCCCACTTTCCATATACAGCGTACTGCGGACGTGCAGCAACTTCAGCGTTTGCAGGGATTCGGACACAGCCCGTTCCAATTCGCTGACAGCAACCTTATAATCCCGGTCAGCAAGCAGCGTCAGATGCTTCCGACGCTTGATATAGCTGCACAGCACAGCGATTTCCCCCAGCAATGTTTTCGCCTGTGCCGGATCGGCTTTAGATGCCGTCCGGTATTCCTTCGTCAGTACAGCAATGCGGTCAATCTGGGTTTGGGTAACCGATTGCAGCAGATCGTAAAGCCGGTTTTGTTCCTCCACCTTCCGGTGCTTTGCCTCACGCTTATACTCATACCGCAGCAGGTCATTGCGTTCCTTGAGTTCCTCTGCAAGGCTTTCGGATTCCTCCTTCACAGCCAGCAATGCGGACACATCCTCCGTCCATACGGCATAGCCACCGCTGATGGGCATGGTATGAACCGTCAGACCATTTCCTGTCGGAACGGGATGGTTCACCGCCTGTTTCATTGTGGTCAGCGAAATCGGCTCCGTGTTTCGTGCAGCATAGCAAACGAAAAAATCCTGATCGGTGATTTCCGCAGAGGTGCCTACAGAGGCGGCAAACAGTTCCCCATAGCGGCTGTTAGAATGGATGAATCCGCAGGAAATACAGGCTTCAAAGCAGAGCATATACATAAAACTCTGAAAGGCAGTTACATCCCCAAGCAGGGCTTTCAGCCAGGGCACACCGGCATAGTTCAGCGCAAGGTAGGTCAGGGAGATTGCCAGCGGAAGCACCGGCCACAGGCGTCGCCTGCCGTTTTTGATCCGGCACTGAAGGAGCATGGCGATCAGCGCTGCTACTCCGCAAAACACCTGCCAGCCGATCACGGCAAAATATCCGATGCCATAGCCGTAATTCGTGTCTGTCCACGGAGCAGCATCCTGGGGAAAGGTGAATACCAGCTGGTGCAGGTCATTGGTCAGCACCAGCAGAAGAAGCGCACCGGAAATCAACCAAAGCACGGCAGTCGATCCAGGTAGGCGATAGGTATCCGGCTTTCCAAGAGACATGGCGATCAGCAGTGCCAGCATGGGCACGAACAGCATAGGCAGATAAAACAAGTACCACAGATATCGTATGGGGATCGGCTGCCAGAAAATAAAATACTTTGCCGAACGAAAAACAAACCACAGGATCAGTAGCACCGACACACTGGTCAGATAACGTCTCACCTGCTTTTGCACAATACGCTGACGAACGGAAAGCCCCCAGGCAGCGTACACGCCGATATAGATAAAGCTGCGCAGGTAAGAAAAAAGTGTGGGGTAAAAGCTGCCCCTGCCGATGAGACGGAATAAGTATGCCAAAGCAACGGAGAGCAGAACAATACCGCTGGTTGTACATTTCTTTTTCAACTGATTTGTCATGCTTCTCCCCTCTTTGTCGTGTAAGAAATCCATGTTTCAGTTCTATTGTAGCATATATTTCTGATTTCTTCAATGGCTTGGGATTACGAAAAAATCACCGGAGTGCTCTGCTCCGACGGTTTCTTATACATTATAATAGTATATTTTCGCATGTGCAGCACACATGGAAATTCTCTCCGTATGCATCCCGCAGTTACCAGTGCAGAGAAGAAGCGCATCAAGCACCTGCAATCCTGCCATCCTGAATTTCAATGATCCTGCTGCACTGCTGTGCAATGCCCGGATCGTGGGTGACAATGATTACCGTGCTGCCATTCTGATGCAGCTCCTGGAATACGCCCATAATTTCCTCCGCCGTTCGGGAATCCAGCGCTCCCGTTGGTTCATCCGCAAGAATCAGTCGGGGCTGATGCACAATGGCTCTGGCAATCGCCACCCGCTGCTTCTGGCCGCCGGACAGCTTATTCACCGGCTTCTGCGCCATGGAATCCATCCCCAGCTGCTGCAAAGCGTGCATCGCCTGTACCTTTGCCTCCCGGAGTGAGGTGCGCCGGGAGAAATAAAAAGGCAGCATCACGTTTTGCAAGGCGGTATCATCCGCAATCAAGGCAAAATCCTGTACCACAAAGCCGATATCCTGATTGCGGATCGTGGCGAGCTGCTTCCCGGAAACATGGGTAATGTCCTTCCCATCAAACAGATACGTTCCCGTTTCAAATGTATCCATACAGCCCAGAACATTCAGCAGAGTGCTTTTGCCGGAACCGGACTTTCCCACAATAGCGGTCAATTCTCCTTCATTGATCCGAAGGGAAACATCCACCAGAGCGTGGACTGCATTGGCTTTTTTGTACGAATAGGTCTTGTTGACCTGCTGTAATTCAATCATGTGCGTGCGCTCCTTAACAATGATGTGGGTGTAACACGTTTGGTGATCCCATAGGGCATCAGACAGCCGGACAGCAGCACCAGTCCAAACAGGATCATGGTTATGCCTAGATTGTTCCAATCAAACCGTAAGCCCAACTGGGCGGGTACGCCGAACGCTGTGGCAATCAGCCAGGCTGCCCCAGTGCATCCGGCGGTCAGAACCAGCAGAATGCCAAGCTGCAGCAGGGTCAGCGTCAGACTGGTTCGCCAGCGCATGCCGCAAAGATAGTACACTGCCGTTTGCTTCAGATCCTGCATGGTGTGAATGGCAGTTGCACAAAGAATGCCAAACATGGTAATTATCAGCATAGATACCAGCAGCGGGAGAAACTTCCGCACATTCTCCAGCCGTGCATCTTCTGCCCGTTCCAGCAGAACCGAAAGGGGGATTTGGGGCTCACCCAGTTCACGGAACAAGGCCGCATTCTTTTCACGCTGAGCGTCGGTCAGCTGGGAGGCGGTGGTGATGATCTGATTGTGCGACTGATAATTCTCCGCAATGCCCAACTTATTCCACTGGGATCTTGAAATCAGAAAATAAACCGTACTTTCCCGTTCCAGTTGGAAGATATCATAAAAGTTAACCTGGAAGGATCCGTTCCGTGACCACCTTGACATACTGGGCAGATAGCACAGATCCCCCAGAACCCCTTTCACCGCCACGGTTTGTCCGTAACCCGGGATGGTAACCGAATCGCCGGGCACATTCGCCGTGGCAACACACCAAGACTCCGTACCGGAATCACTTTTCTTCCAGCGCCCATGCTTCAGAACCGGGTGATATGCGTCCCAGAATGCATCCTCGCAGATCAGAAACTTTCCGGAAAACTCCTGCTGTCCACAGTAGAATTTTGCTATATATGCCGTCAGTTTAAAGGTGTTCCAATCTCCCTCCAGGACGTCCATCATCGGAGTTCCGTCCTGCGTAACCAGTTCTTCGTCAATGCCTCCGGACAAATAATATCCATCGGACTGCATGAGTTCCATATATGGCTCCTGGAGCATTGTCTGTTGGTTATAGCTTGCAAGCAGTACATTCGTACCAATGGTCACAGTCAATAGCTGCAACAGGATCAGCAGGTACATACCCAAATGCCGGGCGCAGGATCGATAGCTGAGTATCAGTAGTTTTTTCATAATGTCGCCTCCCGTTCTGAAGTCATAACCTCACGCCGCAGGAAGCGGAAAAGAGGTAGCATAAGCATAAAGAGCAGAAACCCCAGATACGCCAGACCCAGCAGGACGTAGAATCGCAGAGTATACAGGGAATCAGCGCCCTCGTACCATTCCGCAATGGTGTGACGCAGGCAGAAATGGAATGCCAGTGCCGTGCCAACGTAGCACAGCGCAGCGATCAGAAGACTCTCGAATAAACAGATCCCCAGAACATCGGACTGCCGGGCACCGCACATACGGTACACAGAAAAGGTGTGCTGACGCAGCCGGAATTGGTACATCTGTGCGTAGCAAAGATTGAGCAAAACCGCCAGCAGCATCAGCACCGTCATCGCCAATGTGGTAAACTGAAACTGGGCAGTCAGAGGATCCAGGGTTTCCGGCATGAACAGTTCTCTGTATCCGGGAAATTGCTCTTTCAGCAGATTTTGCATCTGCTCCGCCTGGGCGGTGGTGGGAAAATCGGCATAATTAAACTCCACCCAGTAGCAGCGCACATCCTCCGGAATCGCACGGATGTCTTCTGTCGTAATGTTAGATGTCTTCATATCTGAAATTGCGGACACCCGGCAGGTAATGCCGGCATATGTAATGGTATCCCCCACTTTGTAATCAGGGAATACATATGGATCCAGTATTACTTCCGGCATGTCCTGCGTTCCAGCTGGCTGTAACAGAGGAAATCCATAGGAATGCCCATTCCATTCACCCTTCACCCAGACACGTTCCGGATATCCCATAATGGAAGAATCCGCAATGGCTTGGACTGCCTGCTGCAGTTCATTCAAAGAGACAGTGTGACTGTAATCCAGCTTTGGGGATTCTTCATAGACCGGCTGCTGAACCCCATCCACCTCTTGATAGCCGATAAGCTCCTGCTCGGTTTCCGTGTCAGAGTAAAAAAAGGAAATTAATGGTGAAATTACGTTGATGTTCATCCAATACCTTTTGCTTGACCAGAGTGCTTTGAATGGCAGCAGATCCGAACAGCACAATGAAGACTGCAAACACTTGCGCCAGCACCAGCAGAATGGTGAACAAACGCTGACTGCGCTGCTGCAGCTGCATCCGGTGCAGCATCAATCGGATTTGTTTCATAGAGTCCTCCAAATAAAAAAGTTTTAATGGATAATATGTTTTTACATCCCGGGAGTGCATCTACATCATACTACACCCGCACGCTTCTGTCAACAAAATACAGAAATCCTTAAGAAATTCCTAAGATGTTCGATGGAAATCATCATACATGCAGGGATGGGCCGCTGCACCCAGCCACGAAAAAACAAAACAGGCTTGCATCCGGAAATGAATGCAAGCCTGTTTGCTTACCGGGCTTTGAAAATCGCCCGTGTGAAGTTGTAAAGATGTACACGCATGCTACCGCCGTAATTCCATCCGCCTTCATTCTGCCAGTAACCATGCAGAGCATACAGCACGGATGCTTTTTGCAGGATAATTTACCATGAATACTATTTTTACACTGCGCCGCATCACCCTACAGATTTTTCCGGTGCTTCCACCGGGAACTCCCGGATTCTTCCGATCAGATAGTTCTGAATCAGCACTGCGTCCGCTACAGTAATCTGCGTATCCTGGTTTACGTCTGCAGCAAGCTCTGCATAACTGTCCGCAAAGCCGGCAGTCAGACCCCGGCGAATCAGTGCCAGATCCACACCATCAATTCTGCCGTCCTCATTCAGATCGCCCCGGATCAGCTTCTTGCCGTCTCCGGCGCCCTGGATCTCCGTACCCTCCACTGCACCAATGGCTTCGTCCACATAGAAATTGTTGGTGCTGTCGGCGGTTTCAATGTAAAGCTGCATATCAGAGGCATCCGCAGGAATTACATAACCGGTATTGCGCAGCTGCACCCATTCACCCCGGATGGTCTCCCCCTCTGCAATGGTGGAATACTGGGTATCCCCATTGCCGTCCCTGTACTGAAGCTTCATAAAGAAGGTGTCCGATGCACCCCCATCCAGATACATCACATTTGCACTGAAGCTATAGGCACTGCCCGGCTTGAAGGCACGGGTATTCAGAGAGCGTGTTGCTCCGTTCCATGCAGCCGTTCTGCCCTGTACCAGCAATGCCTCGCTGCCTGCATATGCAGTCCGACCACTGGTCGATACCTCCGCAGCCCCTCGCCCGGTCCAGGCATCTGTGGTTCCCTCAAAGGCACTGTGGAAGTACCATCCATTTGCGTCCGGTTCGATCACAGAAGGGGTGTTCCAGTCTGCACGTTCATAGTCAAAGAAGTCAATATCCGCATGACCGCCGGTGGTCTTGGTGGCATAGCTGTAGATACCGCTGCGGTAGCCGGTAAACAGCTTCAGGTCATATGCCATGCTCAAGGTATTTCCAAGCTTGTTCCAACTGTTACCGTCGTAGGAATAGTAGAAATCCGCCTTATCCAAGTTATAAGAGGCATTCAGATTTCCATCCACCGTATTGAACAGAAACTCCGCTTTCAGATAGATCTCATTGCCGGCGAGGGGCGTTTCCGCAATGATTTTGTTGTAGCTGTTCGTCACCGCAGCGCTACTGGAATAGCCCCCGTTCTCCGCCATATAGATTTTCTTTTCGCCACTGTCGGTTACATACACGCCAATGTTGCCATACTTAAACTGGAATGCGGACAAACCGGCATAGTCACCCGGCTTCATGCCGCTGGCATCCAGCTTGATGACGCTGGAGCAGCTGGGACCCTCCGTCCGCTGAGTCAACGTATTCCGGGCATTCAGCAGATTGGTCGCAAGCGTTTTATTGGTCAGCCGCAGCCAGCCCGGCCGATCCGTCAAAGACCATGCGGTATTGTCCGGATTGTGGTTCCACTGCCACAACAGATTCAGTTGATTGCTGCTGTAGCTGAAATCATCGTCCCCTGCCAGGGAGGTGCCTGTATAATCCCCATTGATTTCCAGAGTCACAGGAGCTTTCCCATTTACGCCCATCATCGGCCAGCCATTTTCCCAGGTCACCGGCACAAGCACCGGGATTCTACCCACGGAGCCATGATCCTGAAACAGCATGCCGTACCACTTGCCATCCGGCGTATCCACAATGCCACCCTGGGCAACACCGCTGCCGTAGGTTCCCAGACCGGAATTCAGCACAGTTTTGCCCTCGTAATTTCCAAGCAAATCCTTGCTGCGATAGCAAAGCTCGATTCTGCCGCTGCCGCTGGGCCATGCAATCAAGAAAATGTAATAATATCCATTGATCTTCTGAACGTGGGAACCTTCTCCGCTAAGCCCGCTCAGCCCGGTCTTAAACAAGGTCTTGTCCGCACCGCCGGGTCGAAAGCCAGTCATTTCCGCATTGAATTCCTTGATCTTGATCTCACCGCCAGCACCATACACCAGATAGTTCCGCCCGTCATCATCAAACAGCATGGAAGCATCATGGTACATACCGTTCAGCTCCGTGCGAGTCCAGGTACCGTGCTCTATGTCGCTGGTTTTATATATGTAGGACTTTCCGGTACCGTAACTGCCGAAGAACACATAATAGATACCGTCGTGATACCGCAGACTGGCTGCCCACTGCCCGTGCGAATAATCATGCTTGCCGTTGGTCAGATTCTGGATATCCCCATTCGCCAGTGTGTCATACACATAGGAACAAATCTCCCAGGAAACCAGATCCTTGGATTTCATAATGGGTGCACCGGGACTGAAGAACATGGTGGTACTGATCATATAATAGGTATCCCCCACTCGGATCACATCATCATCCGGCACATCCGACCATATGATTGGATTGGCGACGGTTGAAACGGAGGCAGCCTGTGCGATGGGCTGCACCGGAAAATAAGACACAGCAGCAAGCAGCAATGCCGCTGCCGTAAACCCTGCGGCTGCACGAGGCAGCCTTACTTTGAAGTGCTTCATCAATTCATTCCCCCTGATGCCTGTTTCGGCTTCTGCTTCCTTGTAATATATAAAGTATAATTTAAACTCTATTTATATTCAATGCAGATTTATGCTATCTTTCTTTCATATTTGTGCTGCAAAAGTTGAATATTTTATGTGATAGATGTACAAGAAGCATTCCAGGCAAAAAGGGCATAGATCCCTATGGAGAACAGCGTGCTTGAAGAAGTCGGCATAGCTTTCGGGCAAATAGCGTAAATGCGGCTGCACAACAAGAAAAGTTGTG
>NZ_FR894884.1:27910-28066 GCF_000434255.1 Ruminococcus sp. CAG:379
CAGATACCCCAGGGAAGCGCCGTCCGTTACAACATACCCATCGTATGGCGGCAACTCAAGCACCGGTGTAAAGAGCCCCGCATTGTTCAGATTATAGACACCATACGAATCCGTTTGATCGTAATAAAGTGCTAAGATATGATTTTTCACGGTGCT
>NZ_FR894885.1:0-12641 GCF_000434255.1 Ruminococcus sp. CAG:379
GTTGACACAAGTAGCAACTTTTTTCGAGAGGTAATTCTTATGATTGAAGTAAAGATTCCATCAGAAATTCGGGCTTATAAGTCGAAGCTGATTGCCGGGCTTTCTGTCCGGCAAGTGATTTCGCTAAGCCTTGCGATCCTGGTCGGTGTTCCGCTTAGTGTATTTGGCAGAAGATTTATATCAGCCGATATCTTAATGTGGCTGGTTATTTTCTTATCAGCTCCGATCCTTGCATGGGGGTTTCTCACATTTCAGGATATGAACTTTGAGGATTATATGAAAGCGTTTCTGAGCATGACATTTCTGCCACAAAAAAGAACCTATGAGAATACGGAATACAATCTGTTCGTTACCCTCCGGAATGAATGCCTGGAGGAAAAAATCATTGAGCAGCGTATCACCGCTGGTGAATATGAAGAAAGGAGTGACTAAAATTGGACTTCATGGACTTTTTCAAGCCCAAAGATAAGAACACGCCACTATCCGCACGTGACCGAGATAAAATGCGTGAATCCGAACAGAGCAAAAGCAAGCCCAAAAAGGAGAAAGCCAAACGAAAAATCAAACGAACCGTAATTGACACCATGCCCTATGACTGCTTTGTCAGCAACCATGTGATTCTGTTGCGTTCCGGCGTCCGGGTTGGCAGAGAAACACTGAATTTGTACTCAAAAACGTACTTGGTACCGGACATCAACTACTCCACACTGACCAGGGATCAGCAGAAGGAAATTATCCAAGTCTACATAGACCTGCTGAACGGCTTTGATAGCACCACATCCCTGCAAGTCACCCTTTTAAACAGCCAAATCAATAAGGAGCAGTTCAGTGAAAAGCTGCTGCTGAAGGACATGGGCGATGGGCTGGATCCAGAACGACAAGAGTTCAACCAAATTCTTCGGGACAAAATCATGAACGGTCAAAACGGATTGCAGTGCAGAAAGTATTTCACAATCACAACGGCTGCTGCTAATCTGGATGCAGCCAACATAATTTTTTTCAACCTGGAAGCACATCTAATCAGCTGTCTGGCACAGATTGGAACAGAGCCAATACCACTGAATGCAAATGACCGTGTACGGCTTATGGCTGATATTCTTTACGACGTTGACCAGAAAATCGACCCGATTTCACGGCTGGAATTTGCAAGAAAAGCAGAAAAACAGCTTTGCTGCCCCAACTACTTTGAATTCAAGCGTGACTATTTTATGTACAACGACAAATACGCACGCTGCCTGTATTTCCGCAAGCTACCTCAGTCCATTCAGGATACGCTATTTAAGGAGCTGATCGGTACGAATCAATCGCTGATTATCTCCGAAAACATTGAGTTTGTAGAACCATCCGAAGCAATTCGCATGGTGCGCAGAAAGCAGACGGACATGAAACAGGAAGCAATTGCAAAAACAAATTCTGTTTCCGTTCGCAGAGCATTTGTTGATCCCATCGAAGGAACGCAGCTCGCCATGGATATGGAGCAAGCTGCTGAATTTCTTGAAGACTTGCAAACGAGGAATCAGAAAATGACACTGTGCCAATGCATCATTATGATAACCGCAGATTCATTTGAAGAGCTGCAAAAAAATACAGAAGCAATTCAAATCATTCTGCGCAAATATCAGATTGAATCCCTGAACGCTCCATACCGCCAGGAAATTGCTTTTGACTCGGTGTTCCCTGTGGGAAACAGTTTTTCCTGTGATTCGGAAAACAACTTGCAGGTGCGCCGTACTTTGTCATCAGAAAGTACAGCGGTTTTTATGCCCTTTGATACCCGTGAGCTGCTTCATAAGGGCGGCTTATACTACGGGCAGAACCGGCTCTCTCACAGCGTAATCATGTTTGACCGAAAGCAGCTTGACAACCCCAACGGATTTATCTTCGGCGTGCCTGGAAGCGGTAAATCATTTCTAGCAAAGCTAGAAATGTACTTCTCCATTCTTGCCACTACGGACGAAATCCTGATTCTTGATCCGGAACGGGAGTATACCGCCCTGGCGGAGCTTCTAGGCGGCGAAGTCATTTACATCTCCGAAAATTCCCACACCCATATTAATCCCATGGACTTGACGGAAAATCCGAATACGGATGATACGGATTATAATCCCATTAAGGCAAAGCTGGACTTTATGCTTTCATTCTTCTCTTGTATTCTTGGCAACCAGGAGATCAGCCCTATTCAGAAAACCATCATTGATAATGTTATGCACGAAACCTATAAGAAGCACAGCAAGCCCACTCTAAAAGAATACTATGCAGAAATGGAGCTTTATGAGCATCAGGCTGCGGATGAGGTAAAATCCGTCGTTGCTTACCTCCGTCAGACATTGCATCTGTATGTACATGGCAGCATGAACGTGTTCGCCAATGAATCCAATGTAAACGTTCACAAGCGCATTGTGGTTTACGATATCAAAGAACTCGGGAAGAACATGCAAACTCTTAGCATGATGATCGTACTGGAAAACATCTGGGACAGAGTTGCCAAAAACCGTGCAAGGGGCATCGGTACTCGCATTTACATCGATGAGATGTATCTTCTTTTCAAATCGGAGCAGTCTGCAAACTTCTTCTATGAACTCTACAAGCGTGCAAGAAAATGGGGCGGCATCCCCACTGGTATCACACAAAATGTAGATGATCTGCTTCGCTCGGAGCTTGCACGAACCATGCTATCAAACACACAATTCGTTGCCATGCTGGCTCAAAACCCCACAGACCGGGATCAGCTTTCTAAGCTGCTGCAAATATCGCCTGAAACCATGATGTATGTTACAAACCCACCCCGTGGCAACGGGCTGATCTACGCCGGATCGTATGGCACAATCCCATTTGACGCCAGAATCCCATCCGATACAAAGCTCTATAAGATCATTTCCACAAAGTTTGGCGAAAATAACGAAGCAAGCAAGTAGGGGTGATGACCATGCCAAGGGGTAAGGGAAGGATGAAATCTGCCGGAAAAAGCGTGCTGCATGACACAACGGCTAAAATCAATCCGCTTGACAAGAAGATTGATCAAAACGATACCGCCGATCACGGCGTAGAAAGCATGCGTCTTGCCTATCGTGCCGGGAAGCAAGGCACACGCACGATCAAAACCGTTGACAGAACCGTTAAAACCACTGCCAAAACAATTAAGGTTGCAAAAAAAGCACCCCGTACCATCATTCATGCAGTTCGAAAAACAGCAAGAATGGCTGTGGCAGCAACAAGGTTCACCGCAAATGTCCTGGTACATATGGCGGCAGCTTTGATCAATCCTGTCACATGGATTGTTCTCTTTTTCAGTGTAGTCATTTATGTGATACTCAGCATTGTGGTGATTCTGATGGGTGGTGCAAGCACCCAGTCGGCAACCCAGGCTATCTCATACACCCAGCAGGTTGGCATCGATGATGCAGACCTGGAGGATGCACGCAATTTTTATCGGATAGCCTGCGAACGCAACAAGGATAACTTTGTAGCGCTTATAAACAGCTTGTACTACGATTCTTCCGATCTGCGCCACAGTGATCTTGTATACATGATACGTAGTGTGGCTGGAAACACAACACAGTATACAAAAGGGTATCCTACAGACGGGTGGAAACAAACACTGATATCGGCTTGGACGATCTCCGTACCGGAAACCGAAGCAATTGCCATTGCATATGTGTACCTGGAAATGCAGGAGAACGATGCAAACGGCACGGAGCAGCAAATTTATGAAATCGAATACACGCAGGAAATATTTAATAAGATTGTTGACACCTCCATCCGGTGGTCAGATACGAAATATCCGGATCAGCCCTGTGCAAATAAGAATTGTACCATACATTATGACGAACGCCCAAATCCGGAATATCAAACAGCACGCAGTAACTATCTGGACTGTGTCCACCGCCGTGATGATTTTGTAGACAACGTTGTGCCGAATGCCAACAACTACAGTAATATGCTGGAATACTATCGTACAGCGCCGCCACAAGCGCAAAGCGCTATGCAAAAAGCATTGGAGAATGCAAGAGCAGAGTTGATTCAGGCATTCCGAAGCTGGGAAGATGAATACGGCTATACCGGTTGGGCAATTGACGAAGATCTTGGTCAGGATGGTCAGGCATGGCTGGATTATTTGGTAGATGAAGCTCGTGATAAATTTTATAACACGCCTGAAACCATTAAGACACCATACCGTGCCTGTGATCGTCTGCACGCCCTTCATTCAATTGGATTTTTCACTTATGACAAGAATATAGTGATGACGGCTCTGGGCTTCACAGATGCTGATAAGCAGTGGGAAGAATTGATCGAAATGGGCATGGAACTGGATTTGAATAGAGGAGCGTAATCGTATGAAAGGTGGACATCAAAAAAGAGTAGAAAAAGTCCGACGCTTTGTTTCACGCAACAAGGTCTTTTCCGTTTTAATCGTGATTCTCGTTGGATTTCTTCTTTTCCGCACAGTATCCAATAGTGCTGAGAAAAAAAAGCCAAATAACCAAGCGGCACAGACGGCATCGGCCGAAAGCGAAAAATTGGAGTGGCGATTTTACCCCATAGATCTGGTCGTTCTGGGGATTGGCGGCGGCTTCTGTACAATCATGATTATCCGGGAACGGCGAAAAGCAAAGGAGGGCTTGCATTGAATTATTTTTGCAGAACAACCATAGAAGCAGCAAAGGATAAAATCCGCACTTTCTTCATGATGGTAGAAGCGGATCCGAAAAGCAATACTCCACCTTCTTTGAAAAAAGAGGTGCTACTGGAGCAGCATGAATACAAGGAGTTTCTGCTGCTGTATCATCCAAAAGCCACAATCATGGTGGATTATATTCTGTACCAGACAGAAGAAACCGTCCATGCTGCCACACAGCCAGAGATATTTGAGGATCTGATTCAATCAGGAAAAGCAACCATCCTGTCGAGCGGTGAATTACAAATTGAACCCACCGACAAAAAGGATAAGGGCGGTGTTGTGCGCAGAAAAAAGAAATCTTCTCCCCTGCTGGTTCTAGGCATTGTATCCGGCGTTGCTATCATTGCATTGATCAGCTTCCAGGGCGGAAAAATGCTGGGACTGTCTCACAAAGGAAATGCGGACACAGAGTCCAATCCTGGAATCATTGCGGAGGATGGCATGATCATTCCGGTGCAGAACGTAATCGCTGATGATGCGGAGCAGATAACCGTATCCATTGACCGTTCCTACGCAGCTGTCCCTACAGAAGATCTTCAGCTGAAGGGAACGGTTGGAGAGGATGGAAGCGCACAAATCACATTGCCGGAATTTGATAAAACGGACTTTTTCACGCACGTATCCGGCTACACCTGGGGCTTTACGACAGACCCGGACGGAACGGAAATTGAATATTACGGCGGAAAAACTTATGCTTTCCAGGCAGACACACGGCTCTATCGTGTGCTTGAGAAATACGCTGGCGGAAGCGGCACCAAAGAGGATCCGTATCTGATTGACTATTTTGACCAGCTGGAGCTGATGGGAGTAGAAAAGGCGAGAGGATATTTCAAGCAGATTGCTGATATCTCTTTTCCGGAATGGGCATCACACAAGCCCATCAACACTGTAAACGAACTGAAAGCGGATCCCAATACAGAATACTTTGAATATGACGGCGGCGGTTTTGTGATTGATAACCTGGATGCTCCCCTGTTTGACAAGGTTTCCGGCGCAGTCATCAAAAACGTGAACATACGTAATGCGGCAATCCAGTCAGAAGTGTATAGGGATTATGGTTTCATTGTCTGTAACGCCTACAATTACCACTACAGAGCCGAAAACGGAACGATTTACGAAACTGGAGAAACGTTAATCCGGCACTGCTCCGTGTCCCATAGTTCCATTACAGCTGAACTTTCAGACCAGGAAGAAGCGGCAGTCACTACAACCGAGATTGTCTATGCGCCGGAAGTCGTTCCACCGGATCTGGTAGACGAGAATGGTAACCCGGTCGAGGTGACCACAACAGATGCTCCGGAGAAAACGAAAAGAGCTGAATATGCTATTGGCGCAATCACTGGCAACGGTGGTCAGATTGAAGATTGCTATGTAAGCGACTTTGAAATTTCCGCCTATCTTGAAGACTATATTCTTTACGCTGGCGGCATTTCCGGGAAACCAGCAAATGTCGTCAATTCCGGCGTATACAATTATTCTGCAAACGGTAACATCTTCAATGCCGGTGGCATTGTAGGCAGTGCAGAAGGAGCACGAGCATACGATGCGAAAGGACAGGAGCTGCCAGAATTCTACGGTGGCAGCATACAGGGCTGCGTTGCACGCAGTGTAACCCTAAACAGCGAAATAGCAGCCGGGGGCATTGCCGGGATCGGTTGTACCAATGTGGAACATGCGCTGATCTCAAATTGTTACGCAACTGAATTGCACATCAGTTGCGGTGAATATGAAGATGAAGCACGTACACAGGTTATCAAGCAAGGATTCATCGGCGGCATCATTGCCCTGGACGGCACAGGGAAATACGGACACACGATCTCAAACACCGTTTCTCTTTCTGATTTTTCTGTAATCGGAAAGAAGGAGAAATCCACCTACGATGATACCGTCCGGCTTGCCCCTCCATACGCATTCTATCAGGAAAACATTCAGACCGTCATTAACAGAAACACCGTCAATCCTGCAAGCCCCAAAGAGATTTTTACCGGTTGCTTTATTTTTGGCGAACCAGATGAATTCGGGGATGAAACCGGAAATCTCGCATTCCCGGCTACCATTCAGGATTTGCTCCCCATCACGGTGATTCAGAAGGAGGAAAATCAGAATGGATGAGTACATGAATCAAGCTGCGGTTTCTGCGCCGCAGCACAGCACCGAAAGTCAGGCGGAAGAAGATGACAAGCAGCCAAAGCGGTACACGCTGAAATCAGCTCGCACCGCACTTCGACGTCTGGAAGCCGATCTGAACAAGAAAACGGAACAAATTGCTGCGCTAAAGCAAGAAATTGTGAAGCTGAAACCGCAAATCCGTACAATGTCCGCACTGGTTGAACAGCTACAAAAGGAAGAGACGGAAAAGAAGGTACAGGATGCGTTTCGTATGAAATCCAAGCATATGACCAGTAGCCAGGTGCTAACTGCGCTGGATCTGGTGCAGCAGCTGAATGGTGATCTGGAAAACATGGATATTGCTGAATTGGCAAGTCTCATTCGTGAAAAAGCATCTGACAAGAAGAAAGATCAAGAAGCAGAAAAGGTTGACACAAATAGCAACTTTTCTTTTCAGACAGGTGAATAAACCATGTGGCTGCGCCTATTGTACGATTGGCTCCTCAAAAAAAGGCAGCTTCCGAGAAACTGCCGGGACTGTGAACTGGGCATATGCAGACGCCCAGCTTCGCAGGGCTGGAAATGCTATCATGGCTGCATGCTCTTGCAGTCATCCACTCCACTAAGGCAAACTTACTACACGTTGAATAAACCGGAGGAAACAAAATGAGCAACAAACTTAGTCAAGAAACAATTAGAGAAAAATTAAAGAAACATCAAAATGATGTTTTTGCATTGTTAGCAACATTCCTGACAATGTGTTTTCTTGGTTTAGCACACTTGGCGAACTGGGCTAAATACAAAGATCAAGAAAGCGTCGTAACTGCGGGTAAAATCATAGAGAAAGAGAGGAAAGATGGAACAATATTTAGACCGCCCACATACTACCTTGCGATTGAATGGAATTATGAGAAAAATGGGGAAACCACTACCGAAAAAAAATACATTGAGGTTGAACGTGATATTTATCTCGTTTATGAAGTAGGGGACTACTTTGATAGCCAGAATTTCAGCGTTCCTAATATAGAAAATGAAACCACGGAGGTATCATCATGTTGAACAAGGTTATTATTATGGGAAGAATTACTGCCGATCCGGAACTGAAGAAAACTGCTTCCGACAAGGAACTTACAAGTTTCTCTGTTGCAGTTGACCAGCCACCGAGGAACGGCGAAAAGAAAGCGGACTTTTTCCGCTGCACGGCATGGGGCAACACAGCAGGGTTTATCAGCAAGTACTTCAAGAAAGGCGCAATGATTCTGCTGGAAGGCTCTATGCACAACGATGATTACACAGATGACAAGGGTGTGAAGCACGATGGAATGACAATGACCGTCACCAGTGCATCCTTCACCGGAGAACGGAAAGAGGATGCTTCAAGTGAGGTATGATTTCATTTAAAGTGTCTTACAAAGAAAGGGGTAAGAGATGAAACTTGTCATAGCTGAAAAGCCCTCTGTGGCAAAAGCAATAGCATCGGTAATCGGTGCTGCCACGCAAAAAGGCGGCTACATAGAGGGCAATGGTTACTATGTGTCCTGGTGCTACGGGCACCTGGTCAGACTGTTTATGCCGGATGATTACTGTGAAGCCTGGGCAGCAAAGCAATGGACGTTTCAGATGCTGCCCATGCTTCCGGATGTATGGAGATTCAAAGTAGCCAGCAACTGTAAGGAGCAGTTTGATACGCTGAAACGGCTGATGCATGACAGCAGCGTATCAGAGATCATCTGTGCAACGGATGCGGATCGGGAGGGAGAATGCATCTTCAGATACGTTTACTATCTTGCCGGATGCAAGAAACTCTTCAAACGACTGTGGGTATCATCCCTGGAGGAATCTGCAATCCGGGATGGATTTGCAAAGATGCAAACCGGCAGCGCATACGATTCACTGTATCAAGCCGGTTTCTGCCGAAGCAAAGCTGACTGGTTGGTAGGCATGAATGGCAGCAGATTGTTCTCTATCCGATATCACAGCCGGCTGAATCTTGGCAGGGTGCAGACCCCTACCCTGGCAATGATCGTGCAGCGTGACTACGATGTGGCACACTTCATAAAGCAGAAATACTTTACTGTGGTGCTTGACTGCGGCACATTTACCGCTGAATCGGAACGCATAGATGACAAATGCAAGGCAGCGGCGCTGGTACAGGTATGCAATGGTCAGACCGCCGTCCTATCTGTGCTGAAAAAGGAGATCAAGACAGATAATCCCCCGAAGCTCTATGATCTGACCACCCTGCAGCGTGATGCAAACAAGCATTTTGGATACACGGCAAAACAAACCCTGGATGCGCTGCAAGCACTTTATGAAGCGAAGCTGGCAACTTATCCACGCACAGACTCCCAATATCTCACGGATGATATGGAGCAGACAGCAGCAGATATGGTAGGCAGAGTATTTGCGAAATATCCGCAATTCGGACAGCAGCAAACAATCCATGTACAGCAATGCATCAACAACCGGAAGGTAACCGGACATCATGCGATTCTGCCGACAGTGAAAATCACGGATGCAAACCTTTCACTGTTGCCGACAACCCAGCAAAATGTGCTGTGTCTAATTGCTGCCAGGCTGGTTCTTGCAACCGCCGAACCGCATCGCTATGAAGCAGTACATGCGACGATTCGGTGTGCAGAAACAGACTTTACAGCAACCGGTAAGACAGTCAAGGAAGCTGGCTGGAGAGTTCTAGAAGCCAATACAAACGCTGCAATCCGGTCAAAAGCATCCGATGAGGAACAGGATGCGGCGAAGCCGAAAGCCCTTCCGGATCTTGCGCAGGGGCAGACATTTTCCAATACGACTGCTTCTGTTGCGGAACATTGGACAAGTCCGCCACGCCCGTATACCGAAGCTACCTTGCTTTCAGCAATGGAACGTGCCGGAAATGACGAATACGATGATAATACCGAGAAAAAAGGCTTGGGAACTCCTGCAACCAGAGCTGGCATCATTGAGGGGCTGGTGAAAGCGGAGTATATACAGCGCAAGGGCAAGCAAATCACAGCAACAGAAAAGGGTGTGAATCTGATAGCCGTTGTGCCGGATGAAGTCAAAAGCCCGAAATTAACCGCCGAATGGGAAATGCAGCTACAGCAAATCGAGCATGGACAAGCTGATGCAGCTGCCTTTATGGGTAAGATCACAGCGTATGTCCGGGATCTCTGCGCTAAGTACGCTGAAAAGGACAGCACCGTATCCTTTCACCGGCAATCAGAGAGCATCGGCAAGTGTCCACATTGTGGCGGCGAGATCAAAAAGGGGCAGTATGGGTACTATTGTACGAAAAAATGCGGCATGTTTCTAGCAAAGGTGTACGGAAAAGTCCTGACGGACAATCAGCTGATACGGCTGCTATCCGGCAAGGAAACATCCTACACGGTAAATGGCAGAAAAACAATCGTCCTGCCGGAAGCAATTGAGCATACCTACAACGGTAAAACATGCTGGCAATGGAAAACAAGGAAGGGATGAGCATATGAACGCAAAAAAAGGTGTTCCACTGTCCATTACAAGACGTGAGAAACAACACGGAAGATTATACGAACTGCGCATGCAGCAAAATCTATCGCAAAATGAGCTAGCCGACCGGGCTGGAATCTCTCGGAACACAATCATGAAAATCGAGAATGGTGATTCGATACCCAATATCTCAACATACCAAAAGATATGCGCTGCACTGCATATAGAATTGAGTGACCTGTTTAAATAAAAGGAGAGGAGGGCTGTATCAGTGAGCCTGTTCAAATTGAGCAATGACGTATTTTCCTTAAAATTGAACGCACTAGAAATCAGCGTCTATGCCTATCTATGCAGCCTTCCGGCATCGGCGACCACCACAGCCGGAGCTGTGGTGATCAGTGTGAAGCAAGCGACAATCGGTCAGCGATGTGGAATCAAATCCCCCACTACAATATCCAGAGCCATTGATCATCTATGCGAAAAAGGGCTTGTAGAAACACTGGAACGAACCAAAAAAGCTGCTCCCAGAAGGGGTACATATGTTTATGCCGTCACGCAGCAATCGCTCCATGACGGCTATTTCTTTGTAGAACGGCGTGTATTTGGGCAGCTCGTCCCACGCCAGATGATGATATATCTCTTTCTCTGCAAGGCGTACAGTCCAACGCTGAGGCGTTGCTGGAACAGCTACCAAGACATTTCACGGCAGACCGGCATGAAGCGTGAAACTGTGATCCAGACCGTCAATGAGTTGGTCAATGGGCATTTCATCACACGCTGTCGCAGAAAAGCCAAGGATAACCGCAGGGTGTTTGTAGACAACCTATATCAGGTCGTGAGGTATGTAAAGGGAAAGATCACAAAAAAAATAGTGCGGCTGTACCGCAAATACAACCGCACCAACGTCTCGCTGTTAAGCAAAACTCACGTTCAAGTTTATTATAACAGAAGTGAGGGGCTTTGTCAAGTGGGAAATCGACAAAAAGTTGAGGTAAGGGGTAGTCCGTAAAATGCGGCTCTATACCAAGTACCCAAGATTATCTCTTTACTGAAAAAGAAAAAACCGGGCTATACTCAGCGTATAATCTATGAAATAACCGGAGCTTAACTGCAATTTCATTGCTCTATTATTTCCGGATGCGTATGGCAATTCGCCATGGTAATCAGGCATTGCCGCTTTTCTTTTCAGCAAGGATTGAAGGAGGAATCAATCGAATGTCAGAAAACGTCACACAAGTTGGATGCTTTAGTCGTGCCGGTGCAGAACAACTGCACGAAATGGCTGAAAGCAGCGAAAAGTTCACAGCGTATCTGAAATTTCATGGGCGTATGTTCAAGCATGCTCCGTCCGTTACGTTGGAATTTTTCGTGCAAAAACCAGAATGCCGCTTTGTTGCAAGCCAAGTCCAGTGGGAGAAAGCTGGTAATTCCGTTGTTCCGGGCAGCGAAGGCATCCGCTTCCGGGATTCACACGGCAAAGTCTTTGATCTATACGACTTTTCCCAATGTACGGATCAAAAGCATGAGCCGTATCAATGGCGCATGACCGCTTCCGGAGAAGCAATGGTTCGTGAGAAGTTGGAACTTCCTGCGAAGTATAGTTTCTTATCTGGACTTGTCCGCAAAACCGTTTCTTCGGAAATCATAACAGGAGCAATGCAGCGGCTGCAAGTGCCGCCACAGAATGCACTGGCTTTTCGGGATGCATTTCACTGCGCAGTTGCCGCTATCATTGCCGGTCGTCTGGAGGTAGGCGGTAATTCATTCCCGGTTCAGGCGGATGCAGCTGCAATCAGATACATGACCGATACGCAGCGGCTTGGTTTCATCACGCTGGCAGCTGTTTCAGCCAAACAAGTGCTGAATCAGGTGGAGCAAATAATGAATGACCGCAAAGCCGCTATGCAAGCAGAAAGGATGGTTCAGAAAAATGAGATACGAGGAGTTTCAGATGCTTACCCCAGAGGAAATGGAGCAAATTCCGGACATGGAGCTGCCGGAAGTACCCAAGGAGCTGTTGCACAACTTTCTAACCCAGTCCAGGGCGATCCGAAAAGAGGGCGTTCTGGGCTGGGAGGTGAAGCAGCAGCGAAACGGAACAAGCCGGACATGCTTTCTGCCGCTGCTGAAAAGCAGACAAATCGGCAGCGTAACCTTCTGGTATCAGGTGAACCCCACAATCGGGACATACGAGATGCGGACAGAGCCGGAAGAACTGACGATGGAAACGGAGCCTATCGGCAGCTACGGTTTGGCATGGATGCACTGGATGGAGGAGAATTATCCGGAGAAAGTGGAGGAAATGCGATTTTATCACCGGTTTCTGACAGTGGCTCGGTCAGTGGACAAGAGAGCCTGGGAGTACAGAAACCGGCTGGACAGTCAG
>NZ_FR894886.1:0-2626 GCF_000434255.1 Ruminococcus sp. CAG:379
GAGGATCTGACCCACACGCCAAAGAAATTATTGATCCTGTAAACGCAAAAAAGCGGAATGCACGAAGCATTCCGCTTTTGTTTCGGATCATCCGGATTAGTATGCAACACCCTGCCACTTCATAGCGTCTGCAACCTTCAGGAAGCCGGCAATGTTTGCACCTGCAACCAGGTTGCCTTCCATGCCGTATTCCTTTGCAGCGTTGAAGCTGTTGTGGAAGATGGTCTTCATGATGCTGTGGAGCTTTGCGTCAACTTCCTCGAAGGTCCAGCTGTAACGAGCGGAGTTCTGCGCCATTTCCAGACCGGAGGTTGCTACGCCGCCTGCGTTTGCAGCCTTTGCAGGTCCAAAGAGGATGCCCTTTGCCAGGAACTTTTCGATGGCTTCCGGTGTGCTGGGCATGTTTGCGCCCTCTGCAACTGCCATAACGCCGTTTGCGATCAGCTTGTCAGCAGCCTCGCCGTCCAGCTCATTCTGGGTAGCGCAGGGCAGTGCGATGTCACACTTGATGCCCCAGATGCCCTTGCAGCCTTCGGTGTAGGTAGCGCCCTGTACACGGTTGCAGTATTCCTTGATTCTGCCCCGCTCAACTTCCTTGATCTGCTTTACAACATCCAGGTTGATGCCGTTGGGATCGTAGATGTAGCCGTTGGAGTCGGACATTGCAACGACCTTTGCGCCGAACTCGGTTGCCTTCTGGGTTGCGTAGATTGCCACGTTGCCGGAACCGGAAACAACAACGGTCTTGCCCTTGAAGCTGTCGTTCTTCATGCAGCCCAGCATTTCCTCGGTGAAGTAGCACAGACCGTAGCCGGTAGCCTCAGTTCTTGCCAGGGAGCCGCCGTAGGACAGACCCTTGCCGGTGAGCACGCCGGTGAACTCGTTGCGCAGTCTCTTGTACTGACCGAACATGAAGCCGATCTCTCTTGCGCCGGTGCCGATATCGCCGGCAGGAACGTCGGTGTCAGCACCAATGTGCTTTGCCAGCTCGGTCATGAAAGCCTGGCAGAAACGCATAACTTCCCCGTCGGACTTGCCCTTGGGGTCGAAGTCGGAACCGCCCTTGCCGCCGCCCATGGGCAGTGTGGTCAGGCTGTTCTTGAAGATCTGCTCAAAGCCCAGGAACTTGATTACGGATGCGTTAACGGAGGGGTGCAGTCTCAGACCGCCCTTGTACGGACCGATTGCGGAGTTGAACTGTATACGATAACCTCTGTTGACCTGAACCTTGCCGTTGTCGTCAACCCAGGATACACGGAACATGATCTGACGCTCCGGCTCCACGATTCTCTCAAGGATGCCGGCCTCAACCAGGTCGGGTCTCTTTTCGAGAACGGGCTCAAGGCTCTCGAGGACTTCTCTTACTGCCTGAAGAAATTCGCTTTCTCCCTTGTTTCTTTCGCAGACCTTGTCATAGACACCCTGCACATATGAACTTTTAAACGCCATTGTTTAAAACCTCCTAAATATTTTTCAGCGCATCCCTGCTCTGATAGTTTCTATTATACTACTTTACTAGGCAAATAGCAAGAATTTTTTTGCAGTTGTCGTGAAAAATGTATTCACCCACAGAACAGCTGTCCACCAAAGGACATCAATTCTACAGATTGCACAAAGGAAGGTTGAATCATGTGTGGAAAATGCAAGGAAATGTTCATCGTTTCTGACACAGCTTTTTAAAGTCCGTGGGGGTGCAGTGCTTGATCTCCTTGAAGCACCGGTTGAAGGTGGTCAGGCTTTTGAACCCTACCTGCATGGCAACCTCCGTCACCGGCAGTGCCGGATCCTGGAGCATCAGCTCCGCCGCCCGGATCCGGCGCTCGTTGATGTACTGCAAATAAGATATGGTGTTGTACTGCTTGAAAATCCGGGAGAAGTGATACTTGCTGTAGCCGGCGATACCGGCGAGGGTGTCCAGGGAAATATTGTTCATGTAGTTGCTGTCGATGTATTTCAGCACCAGACTGAACTTTTCGTTGTATTCCTCCACCTTGTCGCTGCTGCAGTCCAGCTGCGCCGTTTTTTCGGTCAGCTGCCGGGTTCGCAAAGCAATCAGCAGCCGCACCAGCAGGCTGTAGATCCGCACCTCCGCCAGCTCCGAGCCGGAGAAGTATAGTGAAAAAATTTCCAGCATGGTTTTTTTGGCAACAGCCTGCAGCTCGCTGCCGTAGCTTTCATCGATCAGCACCGGCGCCTTTAGCCCCCGCATAATGGAGTCGAACACGGGCTGCGCCCCCAGCAGGCTGTTGTCACACTGGAGGATCAGCCGCTCCCCCTCACAGGCAAACAGATGGTGCAGCTCCCCGGGGGGAATGAAAAACACCTCGTTTTCCCGGATCACATATTCCCGGTCTCCGATCTCCAGCCGGTAGCACTTGTGCAGCGGCATGATGATCTCGATCTCCTGGTGCCAATGTACCGGATATTCTTCATACTGGGTATTGTGGTAGAGCATGATACACCGTTTTTCTTCATATTCCACGGTTTCATAGTCGCCGGACAGATGCTTGATCATATGCCCTTCACTCCTTTGCATAATTCAGTATACCATATGAAATGCTTTTTGTAAATACTGCACAATTGGATTCCCCGTAAAAGGGAAATGGCGACTGCAAACGCAGCCGCC
>NZ_FR894886.1:2631-7678 GCF_000434255.1 Ruminococcus sp. CAG:379
ATGGCGACTGCAAACGCAGCCGCCACAGGGGGATATATCAGATTGTAGTGGATGTCGGATTAGTTGCAGGCGTTGTACAGGGTACCGCCCTTCAGCTCCTTGCCGTTTGCCGCAAACAGCTCGGAAACCGTTACGATCTGCCAGCCCTGGGATTTCAGATAGGGTGCCAGATATTCCATTGCGGTGGCAGTGGAATCATAGGTCTCATGGCACAGCACGATGGCATTGTCCAGCGTGCCGTTGCTCATGGCTGTCTTGATCTTGCTGATGATCTGGTCGCTGGTTGCCCCGTTCCAGTCCCCGGTGTCGATGCTGCAATTCACCAGTGCCACATCGCTCAGTGCGGACTTTACGGTATCGTTCACGCTCAGATACGGCGGACGCATAACCGGAGAGGTGCCCTGCCCGGTGATGGCCCTGATCTTGTCGGAGGTGGTATCGTACTCCTTGCGGATCTCCGCTGCGGACAGCTTGGTCAGATCCGTGTGGGTGGTGGAGTGGTTTGCGATCTCCATGCCCAGCTCGTAGGCACGCTTGATCTCGCCCTGGTTGCTGCCGTTGATCCAGTTGCCAACATAGAAGAAGGTGGCACGGAAGCCGCTGTTTGCAATGGCATCCTGAATCCGGATAGAATAATCGGTGGAAGCAGTGCCCACTGCGCCGTCGTCAAAAGCAATGGCAGCCATGGGCTTGGATTTGTCGATCCAGGAAATATCCACAGCGCCTGCCGCCGGGGTAGGTGTTGTGATATTTCCCACCTTGCCGCCGCCGGTTACCACGGAGGACGCAGTACCGGAGGCAGCAGCCACTGCCTCATCCAGGTACAGATCCGTGGTGCTGTCTGCGGATTCTACATACAGCAGCAGATCGGACGCCCCTGCCGGAATCTTGTAGGACTTGTTCTCCAGCTTGGTCCAGGTCTTGCTGGCTGCGGTAGCAGAAGCCACCGTGTCATATGCGGTTTCGCCGCCAGCGTCCGTGTATTGCAGGGTCAGCCGCAGTTCCTCAGAAGAACCGCTTGCCTGCATAGCAGCAGCACTGAAGCTGTAGCTGCTGCCCGGGAGAAATGTCTTGGTATCCAGTGTATAAGCCGCCCCCTGCCAGGTATCGGTTCTGCCGCTGATGTGCAGGGACTTGCTGCCGGAGTAATAGGATTCGGAATCAATGGACAGGGTGGTATCCCCTCTGGAGACCCATCCATCCTTCCCTGTTTCAAACGTACTTTTGAAGTAGCCGGACTCAGAAGGCGTCACAGGCGTTGTGCCGCCCTGATTGCCCAGCAGGCTCCGCTTGAGCAGTGCCAGATCCATGGCGTTGATGACCCCGTTGCCGTCCAGATCCGCTGCCTCTGCATTGGCAAGGGTGCTGGTCTTCCGGATTAGATAATTCAGCAGTGTCTTCATGTCCTTTGCATCCACTGTGCTGCTGCCGTCCACGTCACCCATGGTGGGAGTATCCGGCTGATCCGGCAGACCTGCGTCGATCTTGGTGCCCTTTACTGCACCGATGGCCTCGTCCATGTAGAAGCTGTTGGTGCTGTCTGCGGTTTCCACATACAGCAGCAATCCGGTTGCCCCGGCAGGAATGGTGTAAGCGGTGTTTGCCAGCTGTACCCACTCGCCCTTGGCGCCGGTTGCGGTTGCAATGGTGTCGTAGTTGGTCTCTCCGTTCAGATCATACTGGAGGGACAGCTTGAAGTCGTCGGAAGCTGCAGCATCCTGCATGGCAAGCACGCTGAAGCTGTAGGCGCTGCCGGGCTGGAAGGTGGCAGTGTCCAGGGTGTAGCCCGCACCGTTCCAGGTATCGGTTCTTCCTGTAACCGCCAGGGACATGCTGCCGGTTGCCGCTGCCGCAGAGGAATTCGTAACTGTGGAATCCCCTCTGGAGGACCAGCTGTCTGTATTCTTCTCAAACGTACTGTGGAAGTAATAGCCGTTCTCGTCCGGCTCTACCGGATCCGGCTTGACGGGATCTGTAATGGCACCGCCTACGGACAGATTATTTTTATATACCGTAGCCTTGCCGCTGCTCTGATACCCCTCAATATTCAGAGCCACTTCATACATTTTACCCATCTTCAGACCCACCTGCTCCCATGCCTTGAAATGCTGGGAAACGGAGATCGTGCCCTCGATCTTGGTACCGTTTGCAGAGGGCTTGGACTGCCGCACGCTCCAGTACTGATCAAAGGTGGTATCTCCATCAATGGAGGGCATATTCACTCTCGTGGTCTTGTAAATGTCATAGGTGCCCCCATCTGCATACACCGTACCCAGTGCAGAGGCTGCCCCCGGTGGTCTCCAGCTGCCCCAGGTTTCTACGATGTAGTATTCAACCAGGGGATTCCGGGTCCAGCCGTACACGCACATGTAGGAGTTTCCGTTGGGCTGATAATCCACACCGTATTCGATAGTGATATTGCCCAGCTGATCGTAGGTCTGGGTGCAGTCATACTTCTTGCCCTTGCGGAACAGACAATTGTTGATGTTGCTCCACTCGCAGCTGAAGGTGCCCCCTCCGGTCAGGGTCATGCTGGTGTTACCGTGGTCCTTCCACAGCTCATAGGCATAGCCGTCCTCGGTACCGGTCTTGTTTTCGGTGAGAACGGTGGCTGCGGAAGCGGTAGGCAGCGGCGTAAAGGTCAGGCACACCGCCGCCGCCAGCAGACCGTGAAAAAATCTGCTGATGGTGTGTTTTCTCATGTAACATATTCCCCGCTTTCCTATTAGATTTCTTTGCGCAGTCCCTCTCTTTGTCTGCGCCAAACGGATCCACTGCTGATGTGTCCAACAGTTTTTCCGTCGTTGTATTTATTTTATTGCATCTGCACAAAGTTTTCAAGTCGTTTATTGCGGAGAAATTTTTCACCCGGTCATTTTTTGCTCTTAAAATGTTCACAATTACCGGACATGCAAAAAGGCGCTCCCCGAAGGGAACGCCCATGCTGTGACCAGGCCGATAAGCCGAGTTCTGTCGTGTGCGATAATTTATCTAGGCGATCCGTCGCCGGAACGCTCAAGCCGCCATTACACGCCTTTCCACCGAGCAGATGTTGAAAGACGGTACCAATAGACGTTGCATCGGGTAGGGTTTACATAGCAGTACGCTCTCACGCACTCTGGTGGGCTCTTACCCCACCTTTCCACCATCACCGCATTGCTGCGGCAGTATCTCTCTGTTGCACTAGCCCTAGGGTCGCCCCCGGCTGCCGTTAGCAGCTACCCTGCTCTGTGATGCCCGGACTTTCCTCACGGGAGTTGCCTCCCCCGCTATCGCATAGCCTGCTCACCTGTTCAGTATACCCTATTTTCGGGAGCTTGTCAACCGAGCAGGTCATCCCAGTCCGCATCCGGATTGGCGATCTTCATGCTGGAATACTGCAAGATCAGCACCGCATCGCTGACATCCACCCGGCTGTCGTCGTTGACATCCGCCCCGAACCGGGCATCCTTACTCAGGGGATTTTCCCCGGTGACCATCTGCTCTGCGCTTGCCTGGAGCACCGCAACCGCATCTGCCACATCTACATCCCCGTCCAGATCCACGTCCCCACGCCGCAGGGAATCCCCCACGCCGATCAGGGCGCTGTTGTAATGTACCTTCAGCCGCTCCGTATCCCCCTGGTCGTTGATGGTATGGGAGCTGTACAGCAGGGACACGGTAGCTGTCCCGTCCTGCTCCGGGGTAGGGTCAAAGTATACCTCATAGACCCCCTCTGCCGCCCCCTGGGGCAGGGTCACGGTAAACTCCACAAAGGGCAGGCTCAGATCATAGATCTCGGAATTGGTGGGCACCAGAAAGCTGATCATGGTGCCGGACATCCAGGTGACCCGACGCTTTTCCACGTTGAAGGAGTGGAACCTGGCGGAATCCGCTGTGCCGTCCCCGTAGCAATAAGGGGACGCATAGCCCCCCTCCTTCAGGGTGACTCCCTCCGGCATGCCGAACTGGAGGGCAATGGCAGAGGTGCCCGGGTCATTTTCAATGTACATGCGGATCTTTACGTCCACAGACCCGGAACGGATCTGTGCAGAGCTGATCCGGTTCTCCTCCGGGATCAGCCGGTATGTCACTTCCTTTGCTGCCGTTTCTGCCGCCGGCTGCATGGTCTGTGCCTGCGCCGGAGTGACCGCTGCGCAAAGGCTCACAGCGCAGCATACCGCCGCTGCCAGTCCCCGCCGCAGCTTTCTGCAAAAGAGTGTTTTCACATTATCTTCCTTTCATCGGATCTTGGCGCCGCAGGGCATGGAATCATCCGCAAACAGCACCCTGACGCTGCCGTCCGGCAGGTCTGCCGCACAGATCATGCCGTTGCTCTCTACGCCGCACAGCTTCACAGGCTTCAGGTTGGCAACCACGATGACTTTTTTGCCCACCAGCTCCTCCGGCTTGTACCACTTGGCAATGCCGGACACTACCTGTCTGCCTCCCATGCCGTCATCCAGCTGGATGCACAGCAGCTTGGAGGATTTTTTCACCTTCTCTGCGGAAAGCACCTTTGCCACCCGCAGCTCCACCTTGGCAAAGTCCTCGATGGAGATCTCCGGTGCCAGCTGGATGGCTTCCTGCGCCGGCTCCTGTGCCGGTGCGGCGGCAGCCTCCTGCTTTGCCTTCAACTGCTGGATCATCTGCTCCGCATCGATTCTGCCGAACAGGGGCACCGGCTCGCCCACCTTGTCCCCTGCATGCAGACCGCCGAACGCCGACAGGCTCGCATAGTCCTTGCAGTCCGTGTTCAGTTGGGCAAAGATCTTCTCTGCGGTTTCCGGCATAAAGGGCTGGAGCAGAACCGCCAGGAAGCGGATGCTTTCCAGCAGATTATACAGCACCGCACCCAGCCGGGGCTTCTGTGCCTCGTCCTTTGCCAGCACCCAGGGCATGGTCTCGTCAATGTACTTGTTGCTCCGTCTTGCCAGGGAGATGACAGCGTCCAGGGTATCCGCCATCCGGTACTGGTTCATGAGCCGGTCTACTTCCTCCACGGTTTTCAGTGCCGTTGCCCGGAGATCTGCATCCACCGGCTCGGCGGCATCCGCCGGCTGGATCA
>NZ_FR894886.1:7726-15355 GCF_000434255.1 Ruminococcus sp. CAG:379
TCTGCGCCATGGCGATGGTCCGGTTCACCAGATTCCCCAGGGTGTTTGCCAGATCCGTATTGAACCGCTCGATGAGGGATTCGTAGGTAATGGAGCCGTCGGAGCCGTAGGGCATCTCGCTGAGCAGGTAGTATCTGGCAGCATCCACCCCGAATGCGTCCACCACATCGCTGGCGTAGATCACGTTGCCCCTGGACTTGCTCATCTTGTCCTCTCCGAACAGGATCCAGTTATGACCAAACAGCTGCCGGGGCAGCTCCAGACCCAGTGCGTGAAGCATAACGGGCCAGTAAATGGAATGGAACCGCATAATGTCCTTGCCGATCACATGGCAGTCACAGGGCCAGTACTTCTTGAACTGGTCGCTGGAGCCGTCCGGATCGTAGCCCATGGCGGTGATATAGTTGGACAGGGCGTCGATCCACACATAGATCACATGCTTGGGATCGAAGGTCACCGGGATGCCCCACTGGAAGGTGGTGCGGGATACGCACAGATCCTGCAGGCCGGGCTTGATGAAGTTGTTCATCATTTCCTTCTTCTTGCCCTCGGGGACGATGAAGTCCGGATGGGTTTCAATGTAATCCTCCAGCCACTGCTGATACTTGGACAGCCGCAGGAAGTATGCCTCCTCCTTGGCGGACTGCACCTCTCTGCCACAGTCCGGACACTTGCCGTCCACCAGCTGGGAGGGCGTCCAGAAGCTCTCGCAGGGAGTACAGTACATGCCCTCATACTCGCTCTTGTAGATATCCCCCTGGTCGTACAGCTTCTTGAAGATCTTCTGTACCACTTCCTCATGCCGTGGATCCGTTGTGCGGATGAATCCGTCGTATGATATATGCATCAGCTTGCAGATGTCCTGGATCTCGCCGACTACCTTGTCCACATGCTCCTTCGGGGTGATCCCCTCGGACTTGGCAAGCTCCTCGATCTTGACGCCATGCTCGTCCGTACCGGTCAGGAAGAATACATCATAGCCCTGCATTCGCTTATATCTCGCTACGGCATCGGTGAACACCACTTCGTAGGTATTGCCAATGTGCGGCTTTCTGGACGCATAGGCAATGGCCGTGGTGATGTAATAAGGCTTCTTTGACATAATCATTCCTCCATTGTGTGTTGTGACGCATGCAAAACTGCATGCTATTTTTATTATAGCCGATTTTGCCGGATTTGTCACCCCCTTTTTGCGAATTGACGAAAAAATCCCGCAGTATGGTGGCTGCGGGAAAAGAACCTGTGTGTTTACTTGTTTTCGTATGCAGAGAGGATCTCCGCAATGTACATGTGGTGCATCGCATCCTTCTCGTAGAAAGAAGCGATGGCGGGGTCCACTGCCTGCTTCATGTCCAGGGGCGCTGCGTACAGCTTTCTGCACACCAGCACCAGGGATGCCTGTTCAAAGGCGGTGGAACCCTCCAACCCCACCGGGATCAGTCCGGTCTCCTTTGCCTTGTCGCAGTCTCTGCCGCTGTGCGAGCCGCAGAACTGGAGGATCGGACGATCCGCCTGGGGCAGGAAGGACACGGTGAACAGATTGTTCTGCTCCACCAGCTCAAAGGTTTTCCGGGATGTACGGACGTATGCGGTCAGCACGTTTTTCCCCCAGAGGACACCCATCTGTCCCCAGGAAGCGGTCATCGTATTGTAGCAATCCGGTGTGCCGCTTGTGAGCAAAAACCATTCCTTTCCAATTTTGGTAAAGGGGTTCAGCGTCAGCTTCTCCACTTCGGTTTTGACAAATGCCATTTTCATCTCTCCCTTGTAAATTCACAGCTGCGAGACTGTGCATGCATAATCTATTGTATTCATCATATCATAAAAGATGCATGATTGCAAGGCTGAGATGCAATCCGCATCAGGACTGACGCATGGCGACCCGGTGCTGCAGCCGCAGCTTATCGGTGATCAGAGCGATAAACTCCGAATTGGTCGGCTTGCCCTTGCAGGTGTTCACCGTGTAGCCGAAGAACGCATTCAGCGTGTCCAGGTTGCCCCGGTCCCAGGCAATCTCGATGGCGTGGCGGATGGCACGCTCCACCCGGGACGAGGTGGTGTCAAACCGCTTTGCCACCGTGGGATACAGCAGCTTGGTGACGCTTTCCAGCAGTTCCGGATCCTCAATCGAGGACAGGATCGCCTCCCGCAGGTAGTGATACCCTTTGATGTGGGCGGGAACGCCAAGCTGGTGGATCACGTCCGTCACCACGATCTCCATATTCTCCGTCCCCGGCGCATTGCGTCCCGTCATGCCTCCCTGGGTCAGAGAGGTGATCCGCTCTCCCAGTGCAGAGATCTCAAAGGGCTTGAGCATGAAATATGCCGCACCGCCTTGCATCACCTGCTTTTCGATGAAGGGATTGTCGTATGCGCTTGTGACGATGAATTGGGGACGCTTGCCGCCGGACGCCTGAACCTTCTTCATGAGTTCTATTGCGTCCATGTGGGGCAGGATGGCGTCCATCACAACCACGTCGGGGGCATCGCTTTTGATCGTCTCCAGCAGGGCGGTTCCGTCCTTGGGTCGGGTCATGACGTACATGCCCTGTCCCCAAAGGGTACTGGCGCAGGCAATGCCGTATTCGACACTGTCGTCACCAATCAAAACCTTTACCTTATTAACCATTGTTCTACCTCCTATTTTTTTCTACTCACATATATTAACACACATGCTGACAAGGTGCAAGAGTTTATATTGCCGAAAAATGTAGTATTTTAGAGCATTTCATGAATTGATTATTTCTAATCTGTTCATTTCTTAAAATATAAACGTTTTCGACACTTCTCGTGGTGATTCCAGAAAAAACGGAGTACATATTCTGCGACAGCCCGGCGGCAACGCCGCAGAATATCGGGGAAAGCCCGGATTTTTTCAGACAACACCGCACAAAGCCCGCCTGTCGGCTATGCACAGCATCTGCTGCACAATCCTTGTGCGGTGCCGCCTCAATCCTCTACAATTTTCGGGGCAGGGCGGTTTTCAAATTCCTCCTTCTGCCGCTTTTTCTCCCGGCGTGCGGCGGATGCCTCATAGGAGAAGTAGTGCAGCAGAGCCACTGCCACCAGCAGGCAGTAGGGGGCAATGGTGGGGAGCATCCGATCCGCCCAGATCTGATAGGCGAACCGTCCCAGATGCGCCTCGCTCTGGGGTGCCCAGCCGGCCGCTTCTGCAATGGAGGTGGCAATGCTCACCGCCCCCATCAGGGGGAAGAAGCCCACGGAGCCGGTCACCAGGGCGGCAATGTCCTTTTTGCACAGGGCAAGGATCACCCCGGCGGTCATAAGCAATGCGCCAACCGCCACCACCGCCGCCAGGATCCGGAATTTCGCCCCGTAGCTGTGGGCATTCACCGTCCAGCCCAGGGCAGTCAGCAGATCCATAAACAAGGGGTAGATCAGAGTGGTCACCACCAGGGCGAGCTTCAAAAAAATCTGTAAAACCTGTAAGATCCGGTCTTTTTTCATAACAGAACTCTCCTCCCAGAGGGATGCAGCGCCGAAACAGCGCAGCAATTCAAACTTTGTCAGAAAATAT
Source organism: Ruminococcus sp. CAG:379 (assembly GCF_000434255.1). Classification (NCBI taxonomy): domain Bacteria; kingdom Bacillati; phylum Bacillota; class Clostridia; order Eubacteriales; family Oscillospiraceae; genus Ruminococcus; species Ruminococcus sp. CAG:379. The sequence continues at coordinate 11,265 of NZ_FR894886.1, forward strand.
GCAGTAAAAACAACGCTTATAAACCCGTGCAGACGGTCAATAGTAGCAGTGTGGCATTCCGCCGGCTCTGCATGCAAGGGATACAGCGCCGCCGGACGCCGTCAGAAAGGATGATGCCAAATGCTGAAATTATTTTCGCGCCTGTTCTCCCTGGGAGCAGCTGCGACACTGGCGCTGGCAGGCACCGCCGGCTACTATCACTATGCCCTGCCGGACAGCTTTTATGTGACAAAAGGAACGGAGCTTGCGCTCCATACCGCCCTGCCCATTCAATCCGCAGCGGAGGGTGATGCCCCTGCCTATGCGGCAGAAACCGTACCCATGCGGGGCAGCGTCAGCCTGCGGCTGTTCGGGTTCCTGCCCATCAAGACCGTGGAGGTCACAGCGGTGGATACGCCCCTGGTGGTGCCGGGGGGAGATCCCTTCGGCATCAAGCTGCTGATGGACGGGGTCATGGTGGTGGGCATGGGTAAGGTGAACCCGGAGGGAGAATGTCCGGCGGAACGTGCCGGGATCCAGGTGGGGGATATGGTGCTGTCCGTGAACGATACCCCCATCAACGGCAACGCTGCCCTCCAGCAAGCCATCGGGGAGGCACAGGGTGAGCCGGTACAGATCCGGATCAACCGGGGAGGCGACATCCGCACCCTGTCCCTGACGCCCCTGTACAGCCAGGCAGATGCCTGTTACAAGGCGGGACTTTGGGTGCGGGACAGCACTGCCGGCATCGGCACCGTGACCTATTATATGCCAAACAGCGGCAGATTCGCCGGTCTGGGACATCCGGTGTGCGACGTGGATACCGGGGAGATCATTCCCCTGTCCAGCGGCGAGGTGGTGGGTGTCAACATCCAGAGCGTCACCAAAGGCAGTGCCGGAGCCGCCGGGGAGCTGCGTGGCTGCTTCACCCCGGGCAAAGCCATGGGGAGTCTGTATCTGAACAACCGATGCGGCGTATTCGGCACCCTGGAGACGCAGCGGAAGCCGGCGGAGGCAGTGCCTCTGGGACTGAAGCAGGATGTGCATACGGGAGAAGCGGTGATCCGCACCACTATCAGCGGCAGGGAGCCAAAGGAGTATGCCATTGAAATCGAAAAGGCGGACTGGGGCAGTACCGGCACAAAAAATATGGTGATCCACATTACGGATCCGGCGCTGCTGGACGCCACCGGGGGCATTGTCCAGGGCATGAGCGGCAGTCCCATCCTCCAGGAGGGACGGCTCATCGGGGCGGTGACCCATGTGTTTGTCAGCGACCCCACCCGGGGCTACGGGATCTTTGCGGAAAATATGTACGAATACAGTGCGGACACCGGGGGCTGATGCAGCAAAAGGGGCGTTACCCAATGTAACGCCCCTTACTGTTGTGTCATGTCCGGATAGCGCCTACAAGCTCTGTGCAGGTGTTACCTTATCTGTTCTCGTCGCTGAAGCCGCTTTCAACCAGCTCTACCAGGGAATCAACGGCAACCTGCTCGTCTGCGCCGTCTGCAATGATACGGATGGCAGTACCGCCGACGATGCCCAAAGAAAGAATACCGAGAAGGCTCTTTGCGTTTACACGGCGCTCCTCCTTTTCGATCCAGATTGAGGACTTGAATTCATTGGCCTTCTGAATGAAGAAGGTAGCCGGTCTTGCATGCAGACCAACCTGATTCTGCACCATTACATCTTTCACGTACATCTCAAAACTCTCCTATTCTCTTATTTGGATGGCATGTATTTCTTGATCACTGACTATCATTATACAGGCTGAGGATTCCTTAGTCAACGCCTATTATACATGAAATATGCATTTTCAGCGAAAATTCTACGCTTTGCCAAATGCCGCCGAAGGTGGCAAGGGCGGATTTTGTTCATTATCACGAAGTTTTTGCTGTGGAAAACTTTCAACACCTCGCATAGTTTTCAACAACAGAAACTATACAATGCGCACAAAAGCCTATTTCCTTTTCCGTTTCTGCTTCGGGGGTGCCGGGGGATGCGCCTCCATGTACGCCTGGTACAGATCCGGCCGCCGCTGCTCCGTCACTGCAAGACTTTGTGCAAAACGCCAGTCCGCAATGTGCTTGTGATGCCCGGACAGAAGCACCGGCGGCACTGCTTCCCCCTCCCAGACCTCAGGCCGGGTGTAGTGGGGATATTCCAGCAGTCCCCCGTAGTGGCTCTCCTCCTGGAAGCACTCCTCGCTGGGCAGCACTCCGGGACACATCCGGGCAATGGCGTCCGCCACCACCAATGCAGGCAGCTCTCCCCCGGTGAGCACATAGTCCCCGATGGAGATCTCCTCGTCCACGATCTTGTCCAGCACTCGCTGATCCACACCCTCATAATGCCCGCACAGCAGGAAAATATACGGATATTCGCAAAGAGAGATGGCTTTTTGCTGGCTGAACACTGTACCCTTGGGGGACATATATATGGTATGCGGCTTCCGGGGCAGCTGTGCGCACACTGCCTGGTAGCAATCGTAGATGGGCTTTGCCTGCATCACCATGCCCATGCCGCCGCCGTAGGGCACATCGTCCACCCGGTTGTGCTTATTGCCGGCAAAGTCCCGGATCTGGTGACAGTGGATCTCAATGGCACCGGATGCTCTGGCTCTGCCCAGGATGCTTTCGGACAGCACCGCCTCGCACAGCTCCGGGAACAGGGTGGCAATATCAATCCGCATCGTCAAACAGCCCCTCCAGCGGCCGGATCCGCATGATCCCCTGCTCCAGATCCGTTTCCACCACCACGTCCCCGATGGCAGGGAACAGCAGCTGCTTTCCCTCCGGGGTGCGGATGGTATACACATCGTTGGCGCCGGTCTCCAGCACCTCCTCCAGCCTTCCGTACACAGCCCCGGTATCCGCATCCAGCACCTGCAAGCCGATCAGATCCCGGATGAAGTAGGTGTCCGCATCCAGCTCCACGTCCGCCCGATTCATATACAGCACCGTATTCCGTAAGGCTTCCGCCTGCTCCGGGGTATCGATGCCTGCAAAGCGCACCACCGCCATTCCCTTATGCGCCCGGGCGGATGCCACGGACATGGGGGTGCCGTCTGCCCGGTACAGGGTATCAAATTCGCACAGAAATCCGGCGCTGTCGCACCAGGGCTGGATCTTCACATCCCCCCGGAGTCCGTGGATATTCACCACCTTGCCGATTTCCAATAAATTCTTCTGCATAGGTTCCTCCCCACACCGGCAGCACGCTGCCAGGCGTTGCCATAATACAAACGGCGGCACAAAGCCGCCGCATTTGATCTGCTCAGTCGATTTCCACCGCAACCTTCAGGTTTTCTCTTGCGGCGCCGGCACGCATGATGGTGCGGATCGCCTTGGCGATCCTGCCCTGCTTGCCGATGACTCTGCCCATATCCTCCGCAGCCACATGCAGGTGCAGTACGATTACACCCTCTGCATCCGGCTCGTCCTGGGTAATGGAAATGGAAGCAGGATCTGCTACCAGTCCTGCTGCAACCGTGTAAAGCAATTCTTTCATATACATAATCGGGAGCGGTGCGCCGCCCCCTCTCCTAACTCAAAGCAATTACCGGCACACCCCAAGCAAGAGCCAGAGCCCTTGCCCGTGCTGCCAGCGGGAATTAAAGGATGCCTTCCTTCTTCAGGAGTGCCTTTACAGTGTCGGTGGGCTGTGCGCCGTTTGCCATCCATTCCTTTGCCTTGTCGCCGTCGATCTTTACAACGGACGGCTCCTTGGTGGGATCATAATAGCCCAGCTCTTCGATGAATCTGCCGTCTCTGGGGTATCTGGAATCTGCAACAACCACACGGTAGAAGGGAGCCTTCTTTGCGCCCATTCTTCTCAGTCTGATCTTTACTGCCATGTTCATTTCACCTCCGTCTGCGTGAACTATCTATCAAAGCGGGGAACCGCATTTGAAGCTGTTCTTAAAAGGGCAGCTTTCCGCCCGGATTGCCCATCTTGTCGAAATTCATACCGGCAAGCTGCTTTCTTGCCCGGCGGGCGAACATCTTGGTCTTGCCGCCGCCCCCCATTTGCTTCATAAACTGCTGCATCTGCTCAAACTGCTTGAGCAGCCGGTTCACATCCTCCACCTTGGTGCCGCTGCCGGCGGC
>NZ_FR894886.1:15393-32119 GCF_000434255.1 Ruminococcus sp. CAG:379
TCCGCCGCTTGCGCTGGGGGTTGATGATGGAGGGCTTTGCACGCTCCTTCTTAGTCATAGAGGTGATCATGGCTTCGATGCGGCTGAACTGCTTTTCGTCCACATCCATATCCTTGACCTTATCCCCCACGCCGGGGAGCATGGAAATAATGCTCTTGAGAGAGCCCATCTTCCGGATCTGCTTGAGCTGATCCAGCAGGTCGTTCATATCAAAGGAATGCTCCTGGAGCTTTTTGGTCAGCTTCTCGGCATCGCTCTTGCTCATTACCGCTTCCGCTTTTTCCACCAGGGTCAGCACATCCCCCATGCCCAGGATCCGGGAAGCCATACGCTCCGGATGGAAACGCTCGAACTCGTCCAGCTTTTCGCCCATACCCACGAATTTGATGGGCTTGCCGGTCACAGCCAGCACGGACAGCGCCGCACCGCCTCTTGTATCGGAATCCAGCTTGGACATGAGCACGCTGTCGATGCCCAGCGCCTCGTCAAATGCCTTTGCCACGTTGACTGCGTCCTGACCGGTCATAGCGTCCACCACGAGCATGATCTCGTTGGGTTCCACCTTTGCCTTGATCTGCTTCAGCTCATCCATGAGCTTTTCGTCAATGTGGAGCCGGCCGGCAGTATCGAGAATGACCACATCGTGACCGTAATCCTTGGCATAGCGCATGGCTTGGGTGGAGATCACCACCGGGTCGATCTGTCCCATTTCAAAGACCTTGACCCCAGCCTTTTCTCCCACTACCATCAGCTGGTTGATCGCCGCCGGACGGTAGATATCGCAGGCAACCAGCAGGGGGCGATGCCCTTCCCGCTTTAAATATTTTGCAAGCTTTGCAGCGTGGGTGGTTTTACCGGAGCCCTGCAAGCCGCACATCATAATGACGCAGGGAGGCTTGGAGGGCATATTGATCCGGGCGTTGTCGTTGCCCATCAGAGCGATCAGCTCATCGTTGACGATCTTGACCACCTGCTGTGCCGGGGTCAGACTGGAGAGAACCTCCTCCCCCACGCAGCGCTGGGATACCTTGGCCACAAAATCCTTGACGACCTTATAGCTGACATCCGCCTCCAGCAGCGCCATCCGAACCTCCCGCATGGCGTCCTTGACGTCGCTCTCCGACAGCTTGCCGCGGGATTTGAGCTTTTTAAAGACGTGGTTGAGCTTTTCGGACAGACCTTCAAATGCCATAGTCCCGCCTCATTTCTTTCTAAGTGTATTGATTCGTTTATTCGATCAGTGCCCGGCACTGTGCCGCACAATCTGCAAGCGCCAAAAGCTGCTCCGGGGGGATGCATCCGCCCAGGGTGCCGATCCGGTGCTGTAATTCCTCCAGCTTTTCCACACAGGCGGTATGCTGTGCGGCAAAGCCCAGCTTTGCTTCATACTCCGTCAGCAGCGCCTCGCCACGCTTCACAGCGTCCCGCACTGCCTGCCGGGAAACCCCGGCATCCTCTGCGATCTCCCCCAGGGAAAGATCCTCACAGTAGTAAAGCTCCATGTATGCCGCCTGCCGTTCCGTCAGCAGGGAGCCGTAGCAGTCCAGCAGCAGCGCAAACCGCAGATCCTTTGCCATGTGCAGCGCCGCCCCCTTTCTGTAGCATGGGTGTAAAGCTGTTTTCCTTTACACAGTATACCGGATTTCCGGGCTTTTGTCAATCCCGCCAAAGCAACTCCGTCGAAATAGACAGCTCAATCGTTTGAATTTTGCCTCGTTTGTGCATTATGTACATAATTTTCTGTCGAAAACGCCCGTGCGCACATTTTAACGCTGCAAATTTTGTATAAATATCCTATTGCAAAGCCATGCTGATAAGCGTATAATAAAAACAGCGTGGATTCCACAGCTGCCCCGACTGCCGGCGCAGGGGGTGTGCTGCCCACAATGACCTGATTTCAGGCGCCGGAGAACGGAGCAACACATGACCAACTACAAAGACCCGAACTATCTCAAGCAGGAGCTGCTGAGCCGGCTCCGGACACAGTTCAACGTTACACCCAGCGAAGCATCCGACAAGCAGGTATATCAGGCGCTGTCCGCCATGATCGTGGAGATCCTGCGGGAAAAGCGCCAGTCCTTTATTAATAAATGTCACTCCAACGGCCGCAAGCAGATCTACTACCTGTCTATGGAGTTTCTGATGGGCAGATCCTTGAAGACCAGCCTGTACAACCTGGAGCTGGTGGAGGATATCAGCAAGATCCTGGGCGAGTACGACATCAACCTGGACAAGATCTATGAATACGAGCCGGACGCAGGGCTTGGCAACGGCGGTCTGGGCAGACTGGCTGCCTGCTACATGGACGCTCTGGCAACCCAGGCGTACCCGGCAATGGGCTACTCCATCTGCTACGAGTACGGCATCTTCAAGCAGCACCTGGAAAACGGCTGGCAGACCGAGCTGCCGGACAACTGGCTGCCCGGCGGCTCCGTATGGCTGGATCCCCGGCCGGAGCTTTCCATCGATGTACACTTCGAGGGGGATTTACAGGAATACTGGGATAAGCAGTACCACTACATTTCCCATGTGAACTACAGCACCGTCTGTGCCATTCCCTATGATATGTATGTATCCGGCTACGGCAGCGAGGGAGTTTCCGTGCTGCGGCTCTGGTCGGCAAAGGCGCCCAACTTTGATATGGCAAGCTTCAACAAAGGGGATTACGAAAAGGCGCTTGCCGGCAACTCCGTTGCCAACGCCATCTCCAAGGTGCTGTACCCCAACGACAACCATCTGGAGGGCAAGTCCCTGCGTCTGCGGCAGCAGTACTTCCTGTGCGCTGCATCCGTGGGGGATATCGTCAACAACCACATGAGCGTATACGGCACTCTGGATAACTTCCACGAAAAGGTTGCCATCCACATCAACGACACCCACCCCACCCTGGCGATCCCGGAGCTGATGCGGATCCTGCTGGACGACTGTGGCTATACCTGGGAAAAGGCATGGCACATTGTTACCAACACCTTCGCCTACACCAACCACACCGTCATGGCGGAAGCCCTGGAAAAGTGGGACGTGAACCTGGTGCGCCATATCATTCCCCGGATCTTCTCCATCATCGTGGAGATCAACAACCGGTACTGCGCACAGCTGATGGAGCGGAACGGCGGCGACAGCGCCAAGACCACCAGCATGTCCATCATCAAGGACAATCAGATCCATATGGCGACCCTGTGCGTGGTAGCATCCCACAGCGTCAACGGGGTTTCCAAGCTCCACTCCGAGATCATCAAGCAGTCCGTATTCAAGGATGAGTATGCTGACTCTCCCATGAAGTTCAAGAATGTGACCAACGGCATCGCATACCGCCGGTGGCTGTACCAGTCCAACCCGGGACTCACCGCCCTGCTGCGCGAAAAGATCGGCTCCGGCTTCCTGAAGGACGGCAGCGAGCTGAAAAAGCTCAGCGTGTTCGCCAACGATGACGCTGTTCTGGAGCAGCTGCGGAAGATCAAGCGGGAGAACAAGGAGCGGTTCTGCAAGTATGTGATGCAGAACAGCAAGTTCGCCATCGATCCGGACACCATCTTTGACGTACAGGTAAAGCGGCTCCACGAATACAAGCGGCAGCACCTGAACGTGATGAATATTCTGGCAGACTACAATATGCTGCTGGAAAATCCGGATATGGACTTTACCCCCAAGACCTATATCTTTGCAGCAAAGGCTGCACCGGGCTACTACCTGGCAAAGCAGATCATCAAAATGATCTGGGCAATTTCCGAGGAGATCCGCAAGAACCCCAAGATCTCCAAGAAGCTGTCCGTGTACTTCCTGGAGGATTACCGGGTGACCCTGTCCGAGCTGCTGATGCCCGCCAGCGATATTTCCGAGCAGATCTCCCTGGCAGGCACGGAGGCATCCGGCACCGGCAACATGAAGCTGATGCTCAACGGCGCCATTACCTTGGGCACCCTGGACGGAGCAAACGTGGAGATCCGGGATGTGGTGGGCGACGAGAACATCATCATCTTCGGCATGAAGACCGAGGAGGTCAATGCGCTGAAGGCAGCCGGCTACCGACCGGAGGATTACTACAACAACAACGAAGTGATCCGTGCCTGCATCAACCGGATGTACAAGGGCATCAACGGCTGCGTATTCAACGACGTGGCGGATTCCCTGAAAAACTCGGATCCGTATATGGTACTGGCGGACTTCGACAGCTACCGTGCCGCACAGCAGCGTTCCTCCCAGTTGTACCAGGATACCCGGAAGTGGACCCAGATGTCCCTGGCGAATATTGCCAACGCCGGCGTATTCTCCGCAGACCGGGCAGTCAACGAATACGCAAAGGAAATCTGGGGACTTTAGGCAACACCGCACAAAGAATGTGTGGTAGATGTGCCAACAGTTTTTCGTCAGATTGCATAGAAACGACGCAGGAATACTGGCGTATTGCAAGGAGTTTCTGTGTGATATGACGGAAAATTCGTCAGCAGATGCTGCGCATAGCCGACAGGCGGGCTTTGTGCGGTGTCGTCATTCAGCATTATTATAGCAGAGGAAAACGGCTCCGTCAACCCAAAATACCGTGCAGGGCGTCTCTCTGCTCGGTATTTTTTTGCAAATTTCAGCCCGCTTAGCTGGGCAATAAACTACCAAAACAATGCAATATCCTCAATTGAAATTGTACTATTATTCCGTTATAATACTAATTGTATTCTGCAAATGACGAACAGCAGAATGTACAGTATTCATTGTGCTGTCTTCCGTACCCGGAAGTACAACCCGATTGTTTTCGCAACATCACGTTTTTCTACATGCTTGTGTTGCATAGTGCAATGACTGTGGAGCCTGAACCGTCAGGATTACTCCCCGAAAAATGCGGACAAATATGAAAAGCCTGTAATATTTGAACTGAAGCGCATTTTTCTGATCCTGCGACCCGAGGCTATGCGTACCACAGCAAGCTGTCAATAAGGCGCTGCATCGGAAACAGCTGCCTGTTCGTTGCGCCGGAGCTTGAGATGATTTGATTTTTTGAGAGGGGATCAGATCGGGCAAAGCCTGCGGCAATCATAACACTCCATTTTTATACGGCTCGAGGACAGATTTTCTGTCCTCATTTTTTTGCCCGTTTTTTCCGCAACTTTCACACCCCGTACACAAAAGCTGTTGCATTCAACGGGGATTTGTGCTATACTATAGGCAATACCGCTCGGACGAAAATTTGGCTGTACAGCAGGAAAAACCGCCGGTTTTCCTGTCTGCGGCTGTATAAAAGGCGGCGCTGCATGTGCTGCCGAAGGAAAGGAACGGACTATGAAACTCAAACAAACCATTGCCGCCCTGGCAGGCGCAGCGCTGCTGGCTGCCATGCCCATGAGCGCATACACATACACCGCCTTTGCAGAGACGGATGCCTTTTACACCGGCTCGGATGCCTCCGGTCAGGTGGAAACCTTCACCAGCGGCGACTATACCTACAGTCTGCTGACCGGGAAGGAGGATGCCAGCCAGCAGGCCGCCTGCCTGGAAAGCTGCACCTCCACGGAGGAGAACCTGGTGATCCCGGAAACCATTGACGGCTATGAGGTGGTGGCACTGGGGGACAATACCTTCATGGACAACACCACCGCCAAAACCATCACCATTCCCAGCACCGTCATCGGCACCGGTCTGTACACCTTCTTCGGCTGCACCGGCGTCACCGAATATATCGTAGATCCGGACAATGAATACTACGAAGCAGTGGACGGGATCCTCTATGCGGAGGATCAGACCTATCTGGTTCAGTATCCCATCGGCAAAAATCCCACGGAATTCACCGTGCCGGACAAGGTATACGACATTGGCAACAGCGCCTTTGCCGAGTGCAAATCCCTGAAAACCGTCACCATTCCCGACAGCGTCAAGCAGATCGGCGTGTGGGCGTTTGCAGGCTGTACCGCTCTGACCTCCGTGACCCTGCCCAGCACCATGACCAAGATCGAGGACTTCTGCTTTGCCTATGACACTGCCATTACAGAGTTCAACATTCCCGACACCATTCAGACCATCTGTGCCGGTGCCTTTGCCGGCTGCAAGGGCATGACCGCCTTCAAGATCCCCACCGCATGCACCACCATCGAGCAGGCGGCGTTCGCCGGTACCTCCCTGGAGAGCATCACCGTACCGGAAACCGTTACGGAGATCGGCTTCTCCGCCCTGGGATATGACCTGGACGAAAACAACCAGTTCGTTGCCAACCCGGACTTCACCATTTATTCCACCGCAGGCTCCGCCGCTGCCCGGTACAGCATCGACTCTGAAAATGACAACCATTTCACCTTTGTACAGATCTCCAAGGAGCAGACCACCGGAGATGCCACCACCCGCCCCAATATCGAGGGGGTACCCGTGAACAATCACACCATCAGCCAGGAGGATGCCCGGGTCTTCACCGTCATCAAGGCAGTGATCCTGGCGCTCATCGGCGTTGCCATCGTGGCGCTGACCGTGGTGGGCGTGGTGCTCTCCAAGAGAAAGCATGCCGCTTCGGATGCTTCTCTGCCCGGGGCAGATGCACCGGCTGAACCGGAAAAGGACGACGACAAGGAGGAGCAGGCATGAAGGGAACAAAGCTGATCTGCGCTGCCCTGTCCGGCATGCTGCTGGCTGCACTGGCTGTACCGTGCAGTGCGGATGAAACGCACGCCGCCGAAACCTATGAGGGGGACGGCTTTACCCTGTCCTACCAGCTGGAGGATGCAGGAGCCGCCGTTGTGGGATGCTCCTCGGATGCGGTGAACGTGACTGTGCCCGACACCTTAGGGGGCAAGCCGGTCACTTCCGTGGAGGAGAGCGCATTCAATAGCTGCGGTGCCATTGAAACCGTGACCCTGCCGGATTCTGTGACCCTCATCGGGGACGGGGCATTTTTCGGCTGTACCACTCTGAAAAGCGTTACCCTGCCCAAGAGCCTGACCAAGATCGGCTACCAGGCATTCTACTACTGTGCCGATCTGGAGTCCATCAACCTGCCGGAATCCATGCAGAGCATCGGGGACCAGGCGTTTCTCGCCTGTCTCAAGCTCACCACCGTGACCCTGCCCGCCTCTCTGACCTCTCTGGGAGATTATGTGTTTGAGGGCTGTGAGGGGCTGACGGAGATCCGGGTAGATCCGGAAAATCAGATCTACTGCGACCTGGATGGCGTCCTGTTCAATGAGGATATGACCCAGCTCATCAAATATCCGGATCAGCACGCCGGAGACAGCTACACCCTGCCGGACAGCACCACTGCCATTGCCAATTGGTCGTTTACGGGTGCCAAGAATCTGGTAAGCCTGGATCTGAACAAGGCGACGGAAATCGGCAAGGATGCCTTCTACATCTGCACCGCCCTGGAGCAGATCACCATCCCGGAGGGGGTCACCGTCCTGCCCGGAACCACCTTCGGAGGCTGCATCGCCCTCAAACAGGTTCAGCTGCCGGATTCTCTGACAGAGCTGGGAGATTACTGCTTTGTGAACTGCCCGGAGCTGAAGGATATTACCATTCCCGGCTCTGTATCCACCATCGGGAACTACGCACTGGGCTTTACCCTGGATACGGAAACCAAAACCACTGCCAAGGTTGACGGCTTCACCATCCACACCCGGGTGGGTACCGCCGCTGCAAGCTATGCCAAGGAAAACGACATCCACTATGAAAAGCAGGGCGCAAAAACCGGCTTGGTTCTGGTGATCGCCGGCGGCGTGCTGCTGCTGGCAGGGGCTGTGATCCTGGCGATCCGGCTGCGGGGCGACAAACAAAACAATGCCCCGGAAGCCGCAACGGATGCCGCCAAGGAACAGGAAACGCCGGACGCACCGGAGAAGGAGTAACAGATGAATCGATTCAAACGATTGCTTGCCGCTGCCTGCGCCGGAATGCTGACCCTGTGCGCACTGCCAGGTATGGGTTCCTGGGCGGAGGATGCCGCAGAGGACAGCTTTAGCGATGCGGTGCTGACCTATACCAAGCTGGGGGACGGCAAGGTTTCCGTCACCGCCTGCGACACCAATACCGCCACGCTGCACGTACCGGCGGAGATCAACGGCTTTGCAGTAACGGAAATCGGGAACGAGGCGTTCAGCAACTGCACCGCCCTGACAGAGATCGTGCTGCCGGATTCCATCGAAACCATCGGGGAGGCGGCATTCTACAACTGCTCCAGTCTGACCAGTGTGCTTCTGCCCTCCGAGCTGAAGGCACTGCCCACCGCCCTGTTCTGCAACTGCTCCAAGCTGGAACAGGTGCGCATTCCGGAGACCGTCACCGATGTGGGGGACTTCGCCTTTGCTTATTGCACGGATCTTGCCAGCCTGGAGCTGCCGGACGGGATCACCTACATCGGCAGCTATGCCTTCCAGTACTGCATGCGGCTGACGGAGCTGACCATTCCGGCACAGACCAAGGAGATCGGAAACCTGGCGTTTGTGGCATGCAGCGATCTGAAAACCCTGCGGATCCCGGCAGCTACCATGTCCATCGGGCACCTGTCCTTTGTGGGATGCAGCAGCCTGGAGAACATCGAGATCGCAGCGGACAACCCTGCATTCATCTTCCGGGACGGTATGCTCCTGTCCTCCACCAAGACCCAGCTGTATTTGTATTTGACGACCAACCAGGCAAATACCTTTACGGTGCCGGATACCATCACCACCATCTGCTATTATGCCTTTTCCGGCAACGGCTATTTGACCTCTGTGGAGATCCCGGACTCGGTGCTGGAGATCCAGGACGGCGCATTCTCCGGCTGCTCCTCCCTCAACAGCATCCGGTTGCCAAAACGGATCTCCTCCATTCCAGCCAGCATGTTCTCCGACTGTACCTCCCTGACCAGCTTTGAGATCCCCAAAACCGTTACCACCGTGGGGGAGTACGCCTTTTTCTGCTGCGATAAGCTGACAGGCATGTTCGTGCCGGATACGGTGGTACAGATCGGCGACAAGGCCTTTGGCTATACGGCGGACGAGCAGGGCAACGAAATCCTGCTCAACGGCTACACCCTGACCTGTTCCTCCAAGTCTGCGGCGTACACCTATGCCTCGGAAAACGGCATCAAGGCGGCTACCACGGACTTTGTGGTAAACTGGGTACTGGTCAGCTGCGTCATCGGGGGCATTCTGCTGATCGCCCTGGTGCTGATGATTCTTGGAATCCGCAAGAAAAAGCAGCTTGCCGCAGCACAGACGGCTGACGCACCGGAGGCAGCTCAGCCGGAGCCTCAGGAGACCGATCCCAACTATCAGAGCATCCTGGAGAAGAATTCAAACGACGATTGATCCAATACCGCACAAGACATACCCTGGGCAACACCGCACAAAGCCAACCTGGTGGCTTTGCACAGCATCTACTGCACAATCTTTGTACGGTATTGCCCCTGTTTTGTGCGGCATTGCTGTTTTGGGGGGCATTATGAAAACAACGAAAAAGCGGCGCAGTTCCAATACGCCATCCCTTCGCTATGACCTGTTTCCCCGGGGACTGGCAGCCTTTCTGGTGCTGGCATGCGCCATTATCTTTTACTTCCTGCTGTTGAATTTCGACCAGGTGCAGAGTTTTTTTGAGGATGTGTTCAGAGCCATCGCCCCGGTGTTCACCGGGCTGCTCTTCGCCTATCTGCTGAATCCGGCGGTGGTGATGCTGGAAAAGCATCTGGCAAAGCCCTTGAACCGCCGCTTCAAAAATTCCTCCAAGGGGAAAAAAACCGCCCGGATCATCAGCACCTTTGTGACCGTGATCGCCGTGGTATGCCTGATCGTGCTGCTGTTCGTGCTGGTGGTGCCGGAGGTTGCCGGCAGTATCACCGCCATCGCCGGGGAGCTTCCCAACGATCTGGGGGAGTTCACCGATACCGTCAACCAGAAGGTACAGAACAACAGCCGGCTCAGCGCCCTGTACAGCCTGGTATCCAACTACCTGGCAGAGCCGCTGGAAAACTGGGCAAACAGCGGCATTCTCAACAACGCCAGCGTCTGGGTGGGCTACCTTGCCTCCGGCATCATGGGGGCGTTCAACCTGGTGTACAACCTGTGCGTGGGTCTGATTATCTGCTTTTACCTGCTCATCGGCAAGGAGCGGTTCATGCGCCAGGGGGGCAAAATACTGTATGTGCTGCTGAAGCCCAACCGGGCGGATTGGATCCTCCACCGGCTCAACGGCGCAAACCGCACCTTCAGCAGTGCCATTCTGGGAAAGATCCTGGACTCCATCATCATCGGCATGTTATGCTTCATCGGCGTGGTGATCCTGCATACCCCCTACCCTGCCCTGATCGCCGTGATCGTAGGTGTCACCAACGTGATCCCCTTCTTCGGGCCCTTCATCGGCGCCATTCCCAGCACTCTGCTGGTGCTGATGCACGATCCGGTCAAGGCACTGTATTTCGTGATTTTCATCGTGGTTTTGCAGCAGTTTGACTGCAATATCCTGGATCCCAAGATCGTGGGAGGCTCCATCGGGCTGCCTGCCTTCTGGTCCCTGTTTGCCTGCCTGCTGGGAGGGGGACTGTTCGGTCTGGTAGGATTGCTGCTGGGCGTTCCCACCTTTGCAGTGCTGTATAACCTATGCAAGGAGCTGATCGACGAGCGGCTCCGGTTCAGCAAGCTGCCGCCGGAGACCCTGGACAAGCTGGGCATCAAGCCGGAGCTGAATCCCAATGCACCCAGCTTTTTCGATCCGGATGAGTTTGACGAGGAACAGGCGGTGGTGGAAATGCCCCTGTCGGAGGTGCCGGAAACCACGGAGCTTCCCCAAAAAATAGAATAAAAATTTGCGTCCGCATGCAATATGCGGACGCTTTTTTTGCAATGCATACATATTCCACGCACTCCGTGCAACAATAACTCATATTGTAGAAGCTTCTGCAATAGAGTCCGGGCAACACCGCACAGCGCCATGGCTGGCGGCGGCACATGACCCTGTGCGGTGTTGCCCTTGTATGAGGAGAGAGAACCCATGAAAAAAATCGCTGCACTTTCAGCGGCACTGGTTCTGACTGCTGTGGGCTTTACCGGCTGCGGCAATGACAACAAGTCGTCCTCCGGCGCTGCCACCGAGGGCACAACCCAGCCCGCAACCACCCAGACGGTCACCACGGAGGCTGCCACAGAAGCTGCCACCACCGCCACCGAGACCCAGCCTGCTGCCACCTCCACCGGGGACGGCTTTGACAGCGTGGTGGACGATCTGGAAAGCACCGGAAAGGACATTGTTACCGGCGCCGGGGATGCGGTCAAGGACGCCAAGGACATGATTACAAACCCCTAACAAAAAACGGTATCCGGAACACCGGATACCGTTTTTCTATGTTATCGCTGCGCAGGATCAGCCCATGATGACTTCTACTGCGTGGTGCTTGCCGTCGCCGAATGCGGGCAGCACGTTGCCTTCGATGGCATTGCCGTCTACGGTAACGGACTTCACGCCCTTGCAAACATGATCCGGGTTCTTGACGGTGATGTCATAGGTAGCGCCCCGGAACTGACGGGTTGCGGTCATGCCGTCCCATGCATGGGGAACGGAAGGATCGATCTTCAGACCGTCCCAATCCGGGCTGATGCCCAGGATGTACTGGGAGATGGCAACCATGTTCCATGCAGCAGTACCGGTGAGCCAGGAGTTCTTGCCCTGACCGAAGTGGTTGCCGGGCTTGCCGATGTCTGCACCGGCATCCTTGCCGCCGATCATCTGACCGTAAACGTAGGGCTCGGTCTTATGGATGTCGGAAGTCTCCTCGGTGAATGCAGGAGCGATCTTGCTGTAGTACTCAAATGCCTTGTCCCCTCTGCCGGCGTAAGCCTCTGCGCAGATGATCCATGCATTGTTGTGGGTGAAGATGCCGGCGTTCTCCTTGTAGCCACCCGGATAGGTGGAGATCTCACCGTACTGGATGTAGTACCTGGTGTATGCCGGATTGTTCAGCACCAGACCAAAGTCGGTGTTCAGATACTTGTCGATGGCGTCCAGGGTCTTGATATCAGCGCCCTGATCCTTGCCGATCTCGGACATGACTGCGAAGCCCTGGGGCTCGATGAAGATCTTGCCCTCCTCGCACTCCTTGGAGCCCATCTTGGCGCCGGTGGAGTCGTATGCACGCAGGAACCAGTCCCCGTCAAAGGCATGCGCCATGACGTTCTGCTTCATCTTGTCGATCTCAGCCTGTGCAGCGGCAGCCTCGTCCTCCTTGCCCAGATGCTTCAGAATGGCAACGTAGTTGGGGCCGGTGTAGGTGAACAGGGTGGCAACCATCACGGACTCAGCCACCTTGGAGTAGCCGCCCTCTGCTGCAAACTTGGGGTTGGTGTAGGTCTGGAAGCTCTCGCCCGGTGTGTCGGAATAGCAGGACAGGTTGATGCAGTCGTTCCAGTCCGCACGCATTGCCAGAGGCAGACCGTGGGGGCCAAGGTTGTTGACTACCTTGTAGAAGGAAACCTTCAGGTGATCCAGCATGGGCTTTGCCTTGGAGTCGTCATTGTCATAGGGCACCATTTCGTCCAGAATGCCCCAGTCGCCGGTTTCCTTGATGTATGCGGAAACGGACAGGATCATCCACAGGGGATCGTCAGAGAAGTCGCCGCCGATGTCGGAGTTGCCCTTCTTGGTCAAAGGCTGATACTGGTGGTAGCAGCCGCCGTCGGGCAGCTGGGTGGAAGCGATGTCAATGATTCTCTGTCTTGCACGATCCGGGATCTGGTGTACAAAGCCCAGAATATCCTGGTTGGAGTCACGGAAGCCCATGCCTCTGCCGATGCCGCTCTCAAAGTAGGATGCGGAACGGGACAGGTTAAAGGTCACCATGCACTGATACTGGTTCCAGATGTTCACCATCCGGTTTACCTTGTCGTCGGGAGTATCCACGTTCAGGATGCCCAGCAGAGAATCCCAGGCAGCCTTCAGCTCAGCCAGACCTGCTGCAACCTTCTCCGGGGTGTTGTACTGCTCCATCATCTGGAGTGCCTTCACCTTGTTGATGGTCTTGCCGTCCGCCTCGAACTTCTGGTCAACGGGCATTTCCACATAACCCAGGATGAATACCAGGGTCTTGCTTTCGCCGGGCGCCAGGGTGATCTCCTTGTAGTGGGAAGCGATGGGAGACCAGCCGTCTGCGAAGGAGTCGGTTGCCTTGCCGTCAATGACAGCCTGGGGATTGTGGAAGCCGTTGTACAAACCGATGAATGCGTCCCGGTCGGTATCGTAGCCGTCGATGGTATCGTTGACGGTGTAGAATGCAAAGTGGTCACGTCTGTCTCTGTATTCGGTCTTGTGGTAGATGGTGGAGCCAACTACCTCTACACGGCCGGTGGAGAAGTTTCTCTGGAAATTGGTGCAGTCGTCCTGTGCATCCCACAGGCACCATTCTGCAAAGGAGAACAGCTTGAAGGTCTTGGATGCGCTGCCCTCATTGGTCAGCACCAGCTGCTGCACCTCGCCGGCATAGTTCTGGGGAACGAAGAAGGTAGCCTGTGCCTTCAGGTCGTTCTTCTTGCCGGTGATGATGGTGTAGCCCATACCGTGGCGGCACTCGTAGCTGTCCAGCTCGGTCTTCACCGGAGACCAGCCCGGGTTCCAGATGGTGCCGTTGTCGTTGATGTAGAAATATCTGCCGCCCATATCGATGGGGACATTGTTGTAGCGGTAACGGGTGATCCGGCGCAGACGGGCGTCCTTGTAGAAGCTGTAGCCGCCGGCGGTGTTGGAGATCAGAGAGAAGAACTCCTGTGTGCCCAGGTAGTTGATCCAGGGGTAGGGGGTTCTGGGGGAAGTGATGACGTATTCTTTGTTGGCATCGTCAAAAAATCCAAATTTCATCGATCAATACTCCTTCTGTACTAGTTTTGTCAAAAGCCGCACATTTCCTGCACGGTAGATATAATTAGTATACCATAAAGCCGGACAAAGCACAAGGGTATCCACGTAGAAAATTTCCCGGTTCTCTCGTGAATGTTCCACAAAGCACCAGTACCTTCGGCAGCATACCACAGGGCTTTTGCGTGTCGCCCTTACTTTGCCCGGCGCAGCCGCTCCTTCATCCGCTCCCGCAGCTGCTCTCCCAGCTGGGGGAATGCCCGGCGCATACGCCGTGTCCAGAATGTGCGCTCCTCCATGATAGTCCGGTACCGGTCGGTAAGCTGTGCCGCCTTTTCCTTCAGCTCGTCCAGCTCCACCCCGGTCAGCTCCCGGCGCAGCGCCAGCTCCTGCTTGGACTTTTCCGTCCGCTCCATGGCACCCATGACCCCGTCGGACAGGTTCTCCCCCACTGCGTCGGAAATATTGTGCAGCTCTCTTGCGATCCGGCTCATAACACGCATGTTGCTGCGGATGTGCAGGATCCCGGCTACGGTAATGGCAAGATCCGCCGCAAATGCCCCGGAAAAGACCCACACCAGGGTCAGCCCCAGCCAGTGGGGCAGCCAGTGTACCAGACCCATCACCGCCGGATGCACCACCCGCATCACAAGCACGCAGGCAATGCCCCACAGCAGGGAGAATTTGGCGCAGATATAGCCACCCAGCTGAAAGTGCTCATTGGAGTAATCCCACCAATGGGCGTGGAAAATCTTTTCCAGCAGGAAGCCGGTCACCAGCTCCAGCACCGTGGTCAGCACGACGGAGCCGAAAAACAAGGGGATCAGACTGCCGGACACGGGGGACAGGCACAGCACCACGATCAGCACCCCAAAGCCGTAAATGGGGCAGTAGGGACCGTTGAGAAAGCCACGGTTGACGAATTTGCCGGAATTGACGGTGGCATAGATCACCTCCACGCACCAGCCCAGGATGGCGTAAATAAAAAAGCAAAGTACAGCCTCGTACATGGTCAGCATGACAAAATCTCCTCCAGTTTGACAAGCATCAGAAAAAGAAAGGGCGCAGAGTATGGGTTAATTACTCTGCGCCGGATATCTCATAAGGTGCCGGGGATCAGCCGTTGAGCTTCTTTGCCAGCTGTGCCTTCTTGCGTGCTGCGTTGTTCTTGTGCAGCAGACCCTTTGCACATGCCTGATCCACCCGCTTGATTGCTGCCTTGATTGCCTCTTCCTTGTTTGCACCGGATTCAGCAGCCAGGTTCGCCTTCTTCAAAACTGTCTTCAGCTCGGACTTGCGTGCCTTGTTTGCAGCAGCCTTGACCTTGTTTACCTTGACTCTCTTCATTGCGGACTTGATATTTGCCATTCTTTCCACCTCCTTGAACCTGCGGCTCACGCTGTGTATAACCACACGGAAACCGCATACAGTAAAGACAGTACCCACCTTTCGGCGTTGACACAGCCGCTGTCTTTGGCATGGCTGTAATGACTCAGCCATATAAGCTAAATCTTATTTTATCATTCCGGGGCGCAAATTGCAATAGGCAATTTCAAAATAATCTCACAATTTTTTGTGTTGAATTCTGTGCAACTGCACAACCCGGAGAAAGGAGCGTTTATGAACATCCGGACAGACCTTGCTCTGGAGGGGGTGGATGCGGAACAGATCCGGGAGGGCATCACCCGTACCACCCGGGGCAGCGCCTTTTCCATCACCGAGATCCGCATCCAGGAGGACAGGCACGGCGCCCCCATCGGCAAGAAGAAGGGCAGATACATCACCCTGGAGGCAGGGGCGCTGAGCCGGTTTTCCGACCGGTATGAGGATATGGCGCAGGAGCTTGCGAAGGAGCTGCGGCAGTTCCTTCCACCGGGGCATGTGCTGGTGGTAGGACTTGGAAACAGTCAGATCACCCCGGATGCCCTGGGGCCACAGGCGGCAAACCAGGTGCTTGCCACCCGGCATCTGAAAACCGAGCTGGGCGAAGAGGATCCCTTCCTGGCAGGGCTGCGTCCGGTCAGCGTGCTGGCAGGGGGCGTGCTGGGGCAGACCGGCATCGAAAGCGCAGAGCTGGTGCAGGCGCTGCAGGGGCGCCTGTGTCCGGCAGCCATCATTGCAGTGGACGCCCTTGCATGCTCCGAGCTGAACCGGCTGGGCACCACCATCCAGATCTCCGACGCAGGAATATCTCCCGGCAGCGGGGTGCAGAATAAGCGTAAAGAGCTTTCCGCCGGAACCCTGGGGATCCCGGTGCTGGCGGTGGGGGTTCCTACGGTGGTGGATATGGGCACCATTGTGGAAAGCCTCACCGGAGCGCCTCCGAAGCAGGAAGCCCCCAATATGATGGTGACCCCACGGGACATTGACAAGCTGACCCAAAGAGCCGCCGGACTCATCGCCTGCGGCATCAATCTGGCACTGCATCCCCAACTGAGCATAGAGGATGTGGAGTGCCTGATGGCATAAGGAGGATATGCATATGAAACTCACACCCCAGACCTATCAGAAGATGGCGGAGCAGGCATCGCCTCCCACCAAAAGCTGGATCACCATTCCCAGCGCCTTTCTCATCGGGGGCGGCATCTGCACCCTGGGGGAGGTGTTCCTGAACCTGTTCACCCGCATGGGGGCAGAAAAGGAGGCGGCAAGCGCCTGGGCATCCATCTGCCTGATCTTCCTCAGTGCCCTGTTCACCGGGCTGGGCTTGTACGAAAAGCTGGCAAAATTCGCCGGTGCCGGCACCCTGGTGCCCATTACGGGCTTTGCCAACGCCATGGTATCCCCGGCGCTGGAGTCCAGGACCGAGGGCTTCGTGCTGGGGGTGGGGGCAAAGCTGTTCACCATCGCCGGGCCGGTGATCCTGTACGGCTGCACCGCCTCGGTGCTGTACGGCATCATCTATTATTTCATCCGATAAAAGCAGCCGGGCATCTGCCCG